>CP144790.1:0-136146 GCA_036689315.1 Candidatus Stammera capleta
TTTATATGGTTTTTTTTATAGATGTATATTCATATTTATATAGATCATTTTTTGCTATAAAAAAAAAAAATAATTTTAATATTAAATTATGTTTATTTGTTTTTTTTAAAATGTTTTTTTATAATTATAAAAAATTAAGACCTAAATATATTTTTTTTATTTTTGATGATATAAAAGATAAAAATAATAATAAGTATAAAATTTATTCTAGTTATAAATTAAATAGAAAATCTATGACAAATGAAATTAAATTTTTTTTATTTGAAATAAAAAAAATATTAAAAATATTTAATATAGAAATTATTTCTTTTTTTAATATTGAAGCAGATGATGTTATTGGTAGTTTTTTAAATAAAATTAAATTTATTTTAGGTAATAATAATTATTATTATATTTTATCTTATGATAAAGATTTTATTCAATTAATAGATAAAAATATTTATTTGTTAAATAATAAAGATAATATTATTGGAATAAATGAAGTTAAAAATAAATATGGAATATTTCCATTTTTGTTTATTGATTTTTTAATATTATCAGGAGATGTCTCTGATAATATACCTGGATTTTATGGTATAGGAAAAAAAACAGCTGTTTTATTATTAAATAAATTAGGTAATATTTTTTCTATTTATAATAATATAGATAAAATTAAATTATTAGGAATTTATAATTATAAAAGGGTAATTATTAGTTTAATTAAAAATAAAAAAAATATAAAAATTTGGAAAAATTTAATTAAAATTAATATTAATTTATTTTTTGATATAAATATTAATAATTATTTGTTTACTAATAGTCATTTTATTAAAATATTTAATTTTATTAGAAATTTTTATTAATAATTTTTATTTTATTTAATATTTTTTTATTTATAAATTTATAAAATATTTATGATAAAATATATTTTATTTTTTATATATATTTTTTAATTTATATATTTTTTTTTTTGTTTTTTTTTTTTTTAATTATTTATTTAATTGGAGATATAAAATATGAAAAAAAAAATAGTTGAAATAAATTTAAAAAATGGTTTTCATATTAGACCAGCAACTAAATTTGTTAAGGAAGCTAAGAATTTTGTTTCTGATATAGAATTAGAATTTAAAAATAAAAAAGTTAATGCAAAAAGTTTATTAAAAATACAAACTTTAGGTATTACTAAAGGTTCTAAAGTTATACTTTATGTTAGTGGTGAAGATGAAGATATAGCTATAAAACATATGTATAATTTTATATTAAAATTAAAAGAATAAAAATATTTATTATTTTTTTGTATTATATATTTTTTTGTTTTATTTATTTAATAATATATTTTAATTTAAGGTATAATTTTTTATGATTATAAAAGGTACTGTTATATCTTCTGGTTATGCTTTTGGTAATGCTTTTATTTTAAATGAACAGGATATTAGTATTAGTTTTAATAAAATAAAAAAAAATAATATTGATTATGAAATAAAACGTTTTTTAAATTCTATTGATAAAACAATAAATCAGTTTAAAGAAATAAAAAATAATAAAAATATTAATGAAGATAAAAAATTATTATTTGATGGTTATATTTTATTATTAGAAGATTGTTCATTAAAAAAAGATGTTTTATTTTTAATAAAAAATAAATATTTTTCAGCTGATGCTGCAGTTGATTTAGTTTTTAAAAAACAAGTAGAAGATTTAAATAAATTAAGTGATTCATATTTGAAAGAAAGAGTTTATGATATATTAGATGTTAGGAAAAGATTAATTTTTAATATAAAAAATTTAAAAATGATTGATTTTTCTTTTTTAGATAATAAAAAAAAAATTATTATTTTTGCTAAAGATTTATCTCCTTCTCAAGTTACTCAATTTAATTTAGATAAAATTGTTGGTTTTGTTACAGAATTAGGTAGTATTACATCACATACATCAATAATAGCTAAATCATTAAATTTACCAGCTATAATTAATGTTAAAAATATTTTATCTTTTGTTAATGATAATGATTTTGTTGTTATTGATTCAATTAATAATGAAATATATTTAAATCCATCTAATGATGTTTTATGTTTTTTAAAAAAACAGAATAAAAAATTTTTAAATAGAAAAGATAAATTAGAAAAAATAAGATATTTATCTTCTATTACAATTGATAATCATAATATTAAGTTATTAGCTAATGTTAGTAATAAAAATGATGTTGATAATGTATTAAAAAATGGTGCAGAAGGTATAGGTTTATATCGTACTGAATTTTTATTTATGGATAGAAATTCATTTCCATCAGAAGAAGAACAATTTAATGTTTATAAAAAAATTGCTGAAATTATGGGTAATAAAGTAGTTACAATTCGTACTGCTGATTTAGGAGGTGATAAATTTTTATCTTATATAGATTTTCCTAAAGAAGATGTTCCTTTTTTAGGTTGGAGGGCTATACGTATTTTTATGGATAGAAAAGATATAATGCATGCTCAAGTTAGAGCTATTTTAAGAGCATCTGTTTTTGGTAATTTAAGAATTATGTTTCCTATGATAATATCTATTGAAGAAGTTTATTTTATAAAAAATGAAATAGAATTTTTAAAAAATCAATTAAAATTAGAAAATAAATTATTTAATAATAAAATAAAAATTGGAGTTATGATTGAAACTCCTGCTGCAGCAATTATTTCTAAATTTTTAGCTAAAGAGTTAGATTTTTTTAGTATAGGTACAAATGATTTAACTCAATATATATTAGCTGTTGATAGAAATAATTCAGTTATTTCTCATCTTTATAATACATTATCTCCATCTGTTATTAAATTTATTAAAATTATTATAGATTCTGTACATAGTGAAAATAAAAAAGTTAGTATTTGTGGTGAATTAGCTTCAGATGAAAAAGCTATTTTTTTATTATTAGGTTTAGGTATAGATGAATTAAGTATGCATTCAAATTTTATTCCTAAAATAAAATATAAAATATGTAATACTTATTATAAAACTTGTAAAAAGATTTCTGAAAAAATTTTGTTAAAGAAAACAATTAAAGAAATAGATAATATATTAAAAAAATATATAAAATAAAATAATTAATAATTAAATTGCCTAGAGGCGGAATTGAACCGCCGACACGAGGATTTTCAGTCCTCTGCTCTACCAACTGAGCTATCTAGGCTAATTTTTTATTTGATTTTTCATTCAATAAAAATATTTTTTATTTATACTATTTATTTTTATTGTTGATATATATGGTATTTTATATGGGTGATTTTTTTCTATTATTTTTATAATTTTTTTTTTTTTTGAATTAAATGTTTTTATTATTATTTGATTTTCTTTTTCTTTTATAATTTTTTTTTTTGATATATAAAAACATTTTATATTTTGTATAATATTTATACATGAAACTAATTTTTTTTTTAAAATTATATTTATAATTTCATTTTGAAATTTTTTATAAATATAATTTATATTGAAAATAATTATTATTATTTTTTCTTTTATATACATTTTAATTTTAAATATTTTATCTTTTAAAAAGATTATAATTTAGATAAAAATTAAAGTCAATTTTTTAAAATTAAAAAAATATTTAAAATATTTTTTTTTTGGTCTTGAAACTATTTATTTTAACCCTCATGAACATAAAATATATGATTATATATTTTTGTTTTTAGATTTTTTTTGATATTGGAGATATCAATTATGAAAATTCGTCCATTACATGATCGTATTATTGTTAAACGTAAGGAAATAGAATCTAAATCAGCTGGTGGAATTGTTCTTACAGGTTCAGCTGCTGGAAAATCAACTAGAGGTGAAGTTTTAGCTGTTGGTAAAGGTCGTATTTTAGATAATGGAAAAATAAAACCTTTAGATATTAAAATTGGTGATATTGTTATTTTTAATGATGGATATGGTATTAAAACTGAAAAATTAGATGATGAAGAAGTTTTAATTATGTCTGAAAGTGATGTTTTGGCAATTATTGAATAAATTTTTTTAAATAATAAATAAAAATTTAAGGAAATAAAAATGACAGCTAAAGACGTAAAATTCGGTAATGATGCAAGATCAAAAATTTTGCGTGGTGTTAATATTTTAGCAGATGCAGTTAGAGTTACTTTAGGTCCTAAAGGTCGTAATGTAGTTTTAGATAAATCATTTGGTGCTCCATCAATAACAAAAGATGGTGTGTCTGTTGCTAGAGAAATAGAATTAGAAGATAAATTTGAAAATATGGGTGCACAAATGGTTAAAGAGGTTGCATCTAAAGCTAATGATGTTGCTGGAGATGGAACTACTACAGCTACTGTTTTAGCTCAATCTATTGTTAATGAAGGTTTAAAAGCTGTTGCTGCTGGTATGAATCCAATGGATTTAAAAAGAGGTATTGATAAAGCTGTAAATTCAGCTGTAGTTGAATTAAAAAAATTATCTTTTCCTTGTTCTGATTCTAAATCAATTGCTCAAGTTGGAACAATTTCAGCTAATTCAGATGAAACAGTTGGTAATTTAATAGCTAAAGCAATGAAAAAAGTTGGTAAAGAAGGTGTTATTACAGTAGAAGAAGGAACTGGTTTACAAGATGAATTAGATGTTGTAGAGGGTATGCAATTTGATAGAGGATATTTATCTCCTTATTTTATAAATAAAACAGATAGTGGTGTTATTGAATTAGAAAATCCTTTTATATTATTAGTTGATAAAAAAATATCAAATATAAGAGAAATGTTACCTATATTAGAGTCTGTTGCTAAATCAAATAAACCTTTATTAGTTATAGCTGAAGATGTTGAAGGAGAGGCTTTAGCTACTTTAGTTGTAAATACTATTAGAGGTATTGTTAAAGTTGCTGCTGTTAAAGCACCAGGTTTTGGTGATAGAAGAAAAGCTATGTTACATGATATTTCTATATTAACTAATGGTAATGTTGTATCTGAAGAAGTTGGTATGATTTTAGAAAAAATAACATTAAATGATTTAGGAAGTGCTAAAAAAGTTATTATAAATAAAGATACAACTACTATTATTGATGGTTCAGGAAGTCAAAGTGAAATAGAGGATAGAGTTTCTCAAATACGTAATGAAATTGAAGAAGCTACTTCTGATTATGATAAAGAAAAATTACAAGAAAGAGTAGCTAAATTATCTGGTGGTGTTGCAGTTTTAAAAGTTGGTGCTGCAACTGAAGTTGAAATGAAAGAAAAAAAATCTCGTGTTGAAGATGCTTTACATGCAACAAGAGCTGCTGTAGAAGAAGGAGTTGTTGCAGGTGGTGGTGTTGCTTTAGTAAGAGTTGCTGAAAGATTATCAAATTTAACAGCTCAAAATGAAGATCAAAATGTTGGTATAAGAGTTGCTTTAAGAGCAATGGAATCACCTTTACGTCAAATAGTATCAAATACTGGAGATGAACCTTCAGTTGTTGCTAATAATGTTAAAGCTGGTAGTGGAAATTATGGTTATAATGCTTCTACTGAAAAATATGGTGATATGATTGATATGGGTATTTTGGATCCAACAAAAGTTACTCGTTCAGCTTTACAATATGCAGCTTCTGTTGCTGGTTTAATGGTTACTACAGAATGTATGATTACTGATTTACCTAAAGATGAAAAAAATGATAATCAATCATCAGGTCCTGGTATTAATGATACAAGTGGTGGAATGGGTGGAATGGGTGGAATGATGTAATTTTTTTTAAAGTAAATTGTTATGTATTATTTAAAATTAATTTATTTTTAATTAACCCCTTTAATAGGGGTTAATTTTTTTATGTAATTAAATAATTAAAGGTTTTATATTTTATGTTTTTTAAATTAAATGATAAAAAAAAGTTAATTAAATTTTATAGTAAAAATAATTTAAATACGGGTTGTTGTAAAATTCAAATAATATTATTAACATTTAGAATTAATGGATTAAAAAATCATTTTTCTATTCATAATAAAGATTTTAATAGTAAAAGGGGTTTATTAAAATTAGTTTTTCGTCGTCGTAAATTATTAAATTATTTAAAAAAAAAAAATAATAATGAATATAATTTTTTAATTAATGAGTTAAAATTACGTCATTAAATTAATAAATTATTTTATTTAATTGTTAAGGGAAAAATTTTGTTAAAACCTATTAAGTTTGATTTTAAATATGGAAAAAATAATATAAAATTAGAAACTGGAATAATGGCTCGTCAATCTACTTCTTCTGTTATGGCTAGTATGGATGATACTGTTGTTTTTGTAACAATTGTTTGTAATAGAGAAGTTAAAAAAGATCAAAGATTTTTTCCATTGAGTGTTTATTATCAAGAAAAATTTTATTCTGTTGGTAAAATACCAGGAAGTTTTTTTAGGAGAGAAGGAAGATCTAGTGATATGGAAATTATTATTTCAAGATTAATTGATAGACCTATACGTCCTTTAATTAAAAGTAATTTTCTATGTGAAATTCAAATAGTTGTTAGTGTTTTGTCTTTAGATCCTAATGTAAATACAGATATTATTTCTATAATTGGTGTTTCTGCAGCTTTATGTATATCTGGTATTCCTTTTTATGGTCCTCTTGGTATTTGTAGAATTGGTTATATAAATAATAAATTTATTTTGAATCCTAGTTTTAATGAAATAAAAAAAAGTGTTTTAAATTTAATTATTGCTGGTACAAAAGATGGTATTTTAATGATTGATGGTTGTTGTGATAATTTAGATGAAAATATTATATTAGATGCAATTGATTTTGGTTATAAAAATTTTAAAAATTTAATAAAAAATATAAATTTTTTTACTAATAAATATTATTTAAAAAATAATTTTAGTTGTAATATTGATAAATGTTTTTCTTTTTTATCAAATGATCTAGAAAATTTTATAATTGATTTTTGTAAAAATGATTTAATAAAGGCTTATTCTATTATTAATAAGATAGATAGATTAAAAAAAATAGAAGATATAAAAAAAAATTTATTTTTGGTTTTAAATGAAAATAAAGAAGATTTTTATGATTATTTTGTTTTAAAAAAATTTTTAGATATTGAGAGAGATATTATATTTAATAAAATAAAAAAAACTGGATATCGTATAGATAATCGTTGTTGTAATGATATAAGAGATATAGATATAAATGTTAATTTTTTACCTAAAAGAGTTCATGGTTCTTCTTTATTTACTAGAGGTGAAACACAAGCTTTAGTTACTGTTACATTAGGAACATCAAAAGATGCTCAAATTTTTGATGATATTTTTTTAGGAGAACGTTTAGATAAATTTATTTTTCATTATAATTTTCCACCATATTCTGTTGGTGAAGTTGGTAATATTGGTATATTAAAAAGAAGAGAAATTGGTCATGGTTATTTGTCTAAAAAAGGTATTATACCTATAATTCCTGATTATGTTTCTTTTCCTTATACTATACGTATAGTTTCAGAAATAATGGAATCAAATGGTTCTTCTTCAATGGCTTCTGTTTGTGGTGCTTCATTAGCATTAATGGATGCTGGTGTTCCTGTAAAATATCATGTTGCTGGTATTGCTATGGGTTTAATAAAAAAAAAAAATGATATATTTATTTTATCTGATATTATTGGTGATGAAGATAAATTAGGAGATATGGATTTAAAAATTATTGGTACTTATAAAGGTATTACAGCATTACAAATGGATATAAAAATAAAAGGTATAGATTTAAATTTAATAAAAAAGTGTTTTTTTAGAGCTAAAAAATCTAGATTTTTTATTTTAAAAAAAATGTATAAAAAAATAAATAAATATAGAAATAATTTGTCTCCTTTTGCTCCAAAAATACATGAAATAAAAATAGATATAAATCAAATTAGAAATGTTATTGGTAAAGGTGGTTCTGTAATAAAAAAATTAACTTTAGATAATGATTGTTTAATAGAAGTTGAAGATAGTGGAATTATAAAAATAATATCTAAAAATAAAAATAATATTGTAAATGTTATTAAAGAAATAAATAAAATAACATCACGAGTTGAGTTAGGTTCTATTTATTTAGCAAAAATATTAAAAATAGTAGATTTTGGTATTTTTGTTTCTTTTTTGGGAAATAAAGAAGGTTTAGTTCATATATCTCAATTATCTTTTAATAATATTAAAAGTATATTTACTTATTTTAAAGTTGGTCAATATATTTCTGTTAGAGTTTTAAGTATAGATCGTAATGGTAAAATAAGATTAAGTATGAATAATATTAGTAAAAAATAGTTTTTATTTATTTTTTTATAATTATTTATTTATATTTTATAAAAAATATTTTTTTTATGGATTAATAATATATGTTTAAATGTGGTTTAAAAAAAAAAAAAAATTTTTTTGATTTTGGTTTAAAAAAAGAATTATTATATGTAATAAAAGAAAATAAATATAAAAATCCAACTAATATACAAATTAATTGTATTCCTGAAATTTTAAATGGTAATGATGTTTTAGGTATTGCTAAAACTGGAAGTGGTAAAACAGCATCTTTTATTTTGCCTATTTTAAATAAAATTAATTTATCAATTAATAAAATACAAGTATTAGTATTAGTGCCAACAAGGGAATTAGTAATTCAGGTTACTAATTCATTTAAAGATTTTTCTAAATATATAAAAAATATAAAAATATTATCTGTATATGGTGGTCAAAAATATATTTTTCAAATAAATTTATTAAAAAAATGTGTTCATATAATTATAGCAACTCCTGGTAGATTATTAGATTATTTGAGAAAAAAAATAATAAATTTTTCTTATTTAAAGTTTTTAGTTTTAGATGAAGCAGATGAGATGTTGCGTAGAGGTTTTATTAATGATGTAAAAAAAATATTTAATAGTATAAATATTAGTAAAATTCAAATTTGTTTATTTTCTGCAACTATACCATTTCAAATAAAAAAAATAATATTTAGTTTTATGAAGTGTCCTAAAGAAATTAATCTTTTAAAAAATAAAAAAAATGTTATTCCTTTGAATATAAAACAATATTATTGTTTTGTTTTTTTTAATAAAAAGATTGATTTATTGATAAAATTTTTAGAAATAGAAACTTTTTCTTCTGTTATTATTTTTGTTAGAACTAAAAGTATTTCTATGATTTTATCAAGTATTTTAGATAAAAAAGGTTATTCTTGTTCACCTTTAAATGGTGATATTAATCAAAAATTAAGAGAAAGAATAATAGATAAAGTTCGTTTAAGTAAGTTAAAAATATTGGTTGCTACTGATATTGCTTCTCGTGGTCTTGATCTTAAAAATATTGATTTAATTATTAATTATGATGTTCCTTTGGATATTGATTCATATATACATCGTGTTGGTAGGACTGGTAGAGCTGGTAAAATAGGAAAAGCTATTTTATTTTTAGATAAAAAACAAAAACATTTTTTATTTTTATTAAGAAAAAAGTTAAATATTAATATTATAGAAATAAAAGAACCTAAAGATAAAATTTTAATAAATAAAAGTTTAGTAAAATTTTTAGATTTAATTTCTTATAATAAAGAAAAATATAATATTGATTGTTATAAAAAATTTTTTATTAATATTTTAAAAGAAATAAAAAATAAATTAAATATAAAAGATGAACAAATAATTATTTATTTATTAATTATTATTTATAAAAATTTATATAATTATATTTTTAATATAATAAATAAAAAAACCATTAAAAATTTTTTTTGTTTTAAAATTATATTTTTAAATAAAAATATAAAAAAATTAAGTAATAATTTATTTTTTTTGATAAAAGATTCTATATCTAAATATTTTAATATTAATATAAAAAATATTTTATTTTATAAGGAAGGAAGAAATAATTTTGTTAAAATTTATAATAGTAAAATTAATAAAAATTTAAATAAATTTAAATTATTTATTTCAAATGATTATTTTTTATTTATAAAAAAAAAATAAAAAAGGTAGGTGATAATGGATTTGAACCATTTACCTTCTCCGTGTAAAAGAGATGCTCTACCTATTGAGCTAATCACCTATTTTATTTATTTTAAAAATGGAGCTGGCGGGATTCGAACCCGCGTCCGAAAAAGTTAATAGTCTAATGATACTACATGTTTATTTTATTTTTTTTTTTTCATTAATTAATTTTAAAATAAAAAAAAAATTAATTAATTATCCTGATTTTTTTCGTATTATTTTTACAGGATTAAATAATACTATCTCTAAAAAATGACATTTTTATAATTTATAGAGATTAAATATATAAAAATGGCTATGCAGATTTTTTAATTATGCTGCTAAAGCAATTTTATTATTTTTTTCAAATAATTTTTAACGGTTTTTAACGCGGCCTACCGTTTCCTCGACATGCACATTTAGATTTTATTTTCTCGTCAATTCCAAACAGCCCCATATGTATGTTATGTATATTATATATAAAATATAATTTATTGTAAATTTAATATTTTAATTTTTTTTTAATTAATTTATTTTTTCTTATTTTCCATTCTTTTTTTTTTTTTTCATTTCTTTTTTCAAATTTTTTTTTTCCTTTAACTAAACCTATTATTGTTTTTAGTCATTTTTTTTTTTTAATTATAGATATACATATTAAAGTATATCCTTTTAATTTTATTTTTTTATTTAATAGTTTTATTTCTTTTTTTTTTAATAATATTTTTATTTTTCTATTTTTATTTTCTATATGTTTATTTTTTTTATTAAAATTAAAAATTAAACCAATCATGTATATTTCATTTTTTTTATCTATTTTAAAATATGTATTTGATATATTTATTTTTTTTTTTTTTATATATTTTGTTTCATATCCTTTTAATATTATTCCAGCTATTATTTTTTTTTCTATTTTATATTTATATTTTATTTTTTTGTTTTCTATTATGTATTTGTTTTTCATTTTTTTTATTTTTTATTGGTATATTTAAATTAAGTTATTTATAATAAATAATAAATAAAATATTTTATTTTTTTTTAATTATAAAAGGTTATGTATATATGTGTAAATTGAATGATAATAAAAATGATTTATTAGATAAAAATTTATTTTTATATAAAAAAAAAAATTTTGATAAATTTATTAATAAATTTATTAATAATATAAAATTATTGTATGATAATTTTAAATTAAAAGATATTGAAATAAAAATTAATAAAGATGAATTAATTAAATTAAAAAAAAAATATAAAAATTTAAAATTAAGATCAATTGCAGATTTAGATAATTTAAGGAAAATAAATAAAAAAGATATAGAAAAAGTATATAAATTTTCTTTAGAAAATTTTTCTTTAGAACTTTTACCAGTTATAGATAATTTAAAATATTCTTTAAATTGTATAAAAAATGATAAATTATGTTCATCTGTTGTTTTGGAAGGTATAAAATTAACTTTAAAAAATTTAATGTTTGTTATAAAAAAATTTGGTATTAGTATTATTAATACTATAAATGTTCCATTTAATCCTAATTATCATCAAGCAATGTCTATATTAGAAATAGATAAAAAAGATAATAAAAAAGATAATATGGTTATTTCTATTTTACAAGATGGTTATTTACTTAATGAACGTTTATTAAGACCAGCAATGGTTAAAGTTTCAAAATATAAAGAAAAATAAATATTTTTTTGAAAAAATAAAAATTATTGTTATAATAAATAATATTTGTTTTTTGGCCCCTTAGCTCAGAGGTAGAGCAGGCGACTCATAATCGCTTGGTCATTGGTTCAAATCCGATAGGGGCCAATTAATATTTTTTTTTATTTAATTTAATATTTATTTATAATTGACATATTATTATCTAATTTATATATTATTGGATGTCCTGTTTTTATATTTATTTTTGATATATTTTTATCTGATATATTTTCTATGTGTTTTATTAAAGCTCTTAATGAATTTCCATGAGCAACAATTAATATTGATTTATATTTTTTTATTTTTTTTATAATATTTTTTTTTCAAAATGGAATTAATCTATTAAATGTATCTAATAAACTTTCTCCTAATGGTATATCTTTTTTATTTAAATTTTTATATTTTAATTCATTTCCAGGATATCTATGATCGTTTGTTTTTATTTTTGGTGGTGATATTTTATAACTTCTTCTCCATTCTTTTACTTTTTTTTTTCCATATAATTCTCTTATTTTATTTTTATTTTCTCCTTGTAAAGTTCCATAATGTCTTTCATTTAATCTCCATGTTTTAAAATTATTTATTCATATTAGATTCATTTCATTTAAAACATACCATAAAGTATGAATTGCTCTTTTTAATACAGATGTATATGAATAATTAATTATAATTTTTTTTTTTTGTAATATTTTTCCTGCTTTTTTTGCTTCTTTTATTCCTTTATTTGATAATTCTATATCTGTTCAACCTGTAAAAATATTTTCTTTATTCCATAAACTTTCACCATGTCTAAGTAATATTAATTTATTCATAAATATTTCCTTTTTTTGTAAAAAATATTATTTTTTTTTAATTTTATTATTTTTATTTATTTTTTTTATTAAATTGTAAAAATTGTTTTGTTTTATGTAAAAATTATCATATTTAAAATAAATTTTAGGTATAAATTTAAAAAGTGTTTTTTTTTTTAATATATTTTTTATTTTTTTTTCTGATTTTTGTAAAATTTTTAATTTTTTATTTATATTTTTTTTATTTATATTGAAAATAAAATTTATATATACATTTATAAATGATAAATTTTTTGATAAAAAAATTTTAGATATATTTATAATATTTTTTTTTCCTAAAATATGAAAAAATTTTTCAAATATTATTTGTGTTATTTTTTTTTGTATTTCTTTATTTATTTTTTTATGTTTAGTATTATTATTTTTCATAATTTATATTTTATTTTGTTATTTTTATATAATCTCCTATTTTTATTTTATGATAATTTTTAATTTTAATTCCACATTCTTTTCCTTTTTTTACTATATTTACTTTTTCTTTAAATATTCTAATAGATTCTATATTTCCTTTATATATATTTTTTTTATTTCTTATTATATTAAATTTTTTATTTTTCTTTATATATCCTTTTGTTACTATACATCCAATAATTATTTTATTTTTTTTATAATTAAAAATATTTTTTATTTTTGCTTCTCCAATTATATTTTCTTTATTTTTTGTTTTTTTATTTTCTAATAAATATTTTTTTAATTTTTTTATTAATTCATAAATTACATAATAAAAATGTATTTTTATGTTTAATTTATTTATTTTTTTTTTAATTTGATTTTCTATTTTTACATTAAAAGCAATTATTGTTGAATTTGTTATTTTAGATAATTTTATGTCAGTTTCATTTATATTTCCAATTTTATAAGATATTATATTGAAATAATTTTCAGATATTTTTTTTATTGATTGTTTTATAGCTTTTATAGAACTATAAACATCAGCTTTTATAATTAAATTTTTTTTTTTTTTATTTTTTAAATTAAAAAAAATATTTTTAATATTATTTTCTATTTTTATATTTTTATTTTTTTTTATTTTTTTATATTTTTTTATTATATTTTTTGATTTTTTTTCTGATTTAATTATTTTAAATTTTTCTCCAGTTTTTATATTAATAGGTAATCCTATTATTTTTATTGGCATAGAAGGAATTGCTTTTTTTATTTTTTTTCCTGAATCATCATAAATAGATTTTATTTTTCCATATTTATTTTTTAATAAAATAATATTTCCTATTTTTATGTTTCCCTCTTTTAAAATTATTTTAGATTTTATTATTTTTCCTTTATCTAAATAAGATTCTATTATGTAACCTTTACCTAATTTATTTATATTTGTTTTTAATTTTTCTTTTTTTATTTTTAAAAAAATATTTTTTAATAAATTATCAATATTTTTTTTTGTTTTTGTTGATATTTCAAAAAATTTATATTTTCCTCCTCATTCTTTAGGTTTTATTCCTAATTTATTTGATTGTTCTTTAATTTTTTTAATATTTTCTTTATATTCTTTTTTATCGATTTTATTAATTGCAATTAATAAAGGAATATTATATTTTTTTGATAAATTAATTGATTCTTTTGTTTGTTTCATTATTCCATCTTCTATTGAAATAATTAATAATATTAAATCTGTAATATTTGCTCCTATTTTTCTTATATTTTTAAATGCTGAATGTCCTGGTGTATCTATAAGTATTAAATTTCCATATTTTGTTTTTGTTTTATATGTTTTTATATATTGTGTTATATTTCCTTTTTCTTTTTTTATTATATTTTTTGATATTATTGCATTTATTAAAGATGTTTTTCCATGATTTACATGTCCCATTATTGTTATAATTGGTGGTCTTATATAATATTTTATTTTTTTTTTTTTATTTTTTTTCATATAAATTTTAATTAAAAAAATATTTATTTTTTATTTTTTTTAAACCAACATATATTTCTTGCTGTCATTATTAAATTTCTTGCTTTTTGACTATCTATATTATTGTCTATTTTTTTTAAATCTGGTATACTAAAATTAGCAAATTTTTCTAATGTAAATACAGAATTTAATATTAATTTATTAATTAATATTTTATCATTTATTAATGAATATAAATTTTTAGATATATATATATTTTTTTTTTTAATTTTTATTTCATTATAAGATATAATTTTTTTATTTTTTAATGATGATATATTTATATTCCATCCAGTTAATTTAGTTGCTAATTTTACATTTTGTCCATTTTTTCCTATAGCTTGTGCTAAATTATTTGATTTTACATTTATATTCATACTGTGTTTTTTTTTATTTATTAAAATGGAAGATATTTCAGCAGGAGACATTGCATTTTTTACAAATTTTATTGGATTTTTATTTCATAAAATTATATCTATTTTTTCTCCACATAATTCATTTGATATTGCTTGTATACGTGATCCTTTAATTCCTATACAAGCACCTATTGGATCTATGTATTTATCTTTTGAATTTACAGCTATTTTTGTTCTTGATCCTGGGTTTCTTGCTATTGATTTTATTTCTATTATTTTTTCTTTTATTTCAGGAATTTCTATTTTTAATAATTCAATTATAATTTCTTTTTTTGATCTACTTAATAGAAAATTATATCCTTTTTTTTTTTTTTTTATTTTATATAATAATACTTTTATTCTATTTCCTAGTCTAAATTTTTCTTTTAATATCATATCTTTTTTTTTTAAAAAAGCATCTGTATTTGATCCTATATCAATTATAATTAATTCTTTATTTATTTTTTTTATGTTTCCTGTTATTATTTTTCCTATTTTTTTTTTAAATTTTTTAATTATAATTTTTTTTTCTTCTTCTCGCATTTTTTGTAAAATTATTTGTTTTGCTGTTTGTGTTGTTATTCTGTTAAATATAATTGATTTTATTTTTTTTTCTATAAAATCTCCTATTTTTATATTTTTATATATAATATTATTTATATTTATTTCTTTTTTAGGATATTTTACTTTTTTTACTACAAGCCATCTTCTATATGTATAAAAATTTCCATTTTTTCTATTTATTTTTACAATTACATCTATTTTTTTTTCGTATTTTTTTTTTGTTGCTATAGTTAAAGCAGTTTCTAATGCTTCAAATATTTTTTCTCTTGGTAAGCATTTTTCATTTGATACTGATTCAGTTACTTCTAAAATTTCTTTATTCATTCTAATATATCTCTATCTATATAAAAAGTTTTATAAAATAAAGTATTTAGTATATATATAAAATATATAAATATAATTATATTATTATATATTAGACAAGAATAAAAAAAAGTTAATAATATTTTATATATTATTTTTAATTTAATTTATAAAAAAATACATACCGGGAACGGGATTTGAACCCGTAATCCATTAAAGGAGCTACCACCTCAAGGTAGTGTGTTTACCTATTTCACCATCCCGGTTTTATTTTTTTATTAAGTTTTTTTTTTTATAAATTATTGAATTATTTATTGTATTATTATTAATATAATTTAAAGTTATTACATTTAAAAAGAAAATAAAAGAAAAAATAATTATAGTTAAATTTAATGAATTTTTAAAAAAACTTTGGGTTATTGAATTATCTGTTATATTATTTAAATAATTATTAATTAAATTATTTTTACTTGGAGATAATAAAATTAATGTTATTAAAGTTATTGATATAATAAATAATACTATTGAAAATAATTCATAAATATGATTATTTATCATAATTTTTATTAATGATTTATTTTTTTTATTATTAATAATATAAAATTATTTTTTTTTATATATAATATTATTTATTTCTTTTGAATTTAATGTTTCATATTTTATTAATTTTTTTTTCATTTTATATAAAATATCTATATTTTCTTTTAATATTTTTTTTGCATATTTGTAATTTTTATTTATAATATTTTTTATTTCTTGATCTATTATTTCATAAGTATGTTCAGATATATTTTTTTGTTTATTTAATAAATTATTTTCTTTATATGAATATAATAAAGGGCCAGCTTTTTCAGAAAAACCTCATATTGTTACCATTTTTCTTGCTATAGATGTTGCTATTTTTATATCATTAGCAGCACCTGTTGATATATTTTCTTTTCCATATATTAATTCTTCAGCTATTCTTCCTCCATATAATGTTGCTATTTTACTTTCTAATTTTTTTTTGCTTATACATACATTATCATTTTCTGGTAAAAAAAAAGTTATTCCTAAAGCTCTTCCTCGTGGTATTATTGTTACTTTATGTATTGGATCTTGTTCTGGAGATAATATTCCAACAATTGTATGTCCTGATTCATGAAATGCTGTTATTTCTTTTTGTTTTTTTGTCATTACTAGTGATTTTCTTTCTGTACCTAAAATTATTTTATCTTTTGCTATTTCAAAATCTTTCATAGATATTGATTTTGAATTATTTTTTGCTGCAAATAAAGTTGCTTCATTAATTAAATTTGCTAAATCAGCTCCAGAAAAACCAGGAGTACTTCTTGCTAATATAGAAATATTTACATTTTTATTTAGTGGTATGTTTTTTGTATGTATTTTTATTATTTGTATTCTTCCTTTTATATCAGGTAAGTCTACATTAACTTGTCTATCAAATCTTCCAGGACGTAATAATGCAGGATCAAGTATATCAGGTCTATTTGTTGCAGCTATAACTATTATATTTTGTTTGCTTTCAAATCCATCCATTTCAACTAACATTTGATTTAATGTTTGTTCTCTTTCATCATTACTACCAGCAAAACCAATACTTCTTTTTTTTCCTACAGCATCAATTTCATCTATAAAAATTATACAAGGAGATGATTTTTTTGCTTCATTAAATAGATTTCTTACTCTTGATGCACCTATACCTACAAAAATTTCAACAAAATCTGAACCAGATATAGAAAAAAAAGGTACTTTTGCTTCTCCAGCTATAGCTTTAGCTAATAATGTTTTACCAGTTCCAGGAGGACCAATCATTAAAATTCCTTTAGGTATTTTTCCACCTAATTTTTGAAATTTTAATGGTTCTTTTAAATAATCAACTAATTGTTTTACTTCTTCTTTTGCTTCATCGCATCCAGCGACATCTTTAAATTTTATTCTATTTTTTTTTTTATTTAATATTTTTGATTTATTTTTTCCAAAAAAAAATGTTCCTTTTTCATTATTTGATTGTATTTGTTTTATAAATAAATACCATAATGTTATTAATAATAATGTTGGTAACCATGATATTATTATTGATAATAATATATTTGTTTTTTTATTTGGTTTTATAAATATTTTTATTTTATTTTTTATTATTTTTTTTAATAAATAAGGATCATATATTGGTAAATATGTTGTATATTTATAATTATTTTTTTGAGTTACTTCTATTTTTTTTTTATTTAATTTTATTTCTTTTATTTTTCTATTTTTTATATCTGTTATGAAATTTATATAATTTTCTTTTATTATTAGATGTTTTTGTTTAAAAAAATTTATTGTTGATATAAATATTATTGATATAAGTAACCATATAGATAATTTTTTTATCATATGTTTAAAAAAAAAACCTTTTGAATTTATATTAATTAAAAATTTTTTTATTAAAACCTAAAGCAATTAAATAAATTTCTTTAGAAAATGTTCTTGATGCTTTAGGTTTTATTATTTTTATTGTTTTAAAAATTTTTTTAGTTTTTTTTATAAAAAAAGAAAAATTTTCTCCTAAGAATAATTTAATTAATAAATTTCCATTTTTATTTAATTTTTTTTTACATAAAAATAATATTTTTTTTAATATATTTTTATATTTTATATTATCTATTTCTTTTATTCCTGTTAAATTAGGTGATATATCTGATAATATAATTTTTATTTTTGTTTTTTTAGTTTTTTTTAAAATTTTATTTAATGTTTTTTTTTTACATATATCACCTTTTATAAATATTATATTTTTTATAGGTTTAATATTTAAAATATCACAACTGAATATTTTTCCATTTTTTCCTATTATATTTTTTATAAGTATAGATCAACTTCCAGGATAACATCCTAATTCTATAATATTATTATTTTTTTTTAATAAATTATATTTTTTATTTATTTCGTATAACTTAAACCAAGCTCTAGATCTTATATTTTTTTTTTTTGCTAATAATAAATATTTATCTTTTTTAATTATATTTTTTATTCATTTTTTTGATTTTTTCATTTATAAAAAAATAGTTTTTTATTTATTTTTTAAAAATTATTTTTAATAATTTAATAATTATTATTATGAATATATAATATTTACTTAATTTTTTTTTTATATATATTCAATTTTTATTATTTTGTATTTTGTTTTTCCTATTGGGGTTTTTATTTGACATATATTTTTTTTTTTTTTTCCAATTAAACCTCTAGCTAATGGAGAATTTATAGATATTAAATTTTTTTTAATATCTGATTCATCATCTCCAACTATACGATATTTATATATTTTTTTATTATTTATATTAAATATTGTTATTGTTGATCCAAAAATAACTTTTTCTTTTTTATTTATTTTTGATATATCAATTATTTGTGCTTTTATTAGTTTATTTTCTATTTCATTTATTTTTTTTTCACAAATAATTTGTTCTTCTTTTGCTGCATTATATTCTGCATTTTCTTTTAAATCTCCAAATTTTCTTGCATCTATTATAAGTGATATTATTTTAGGTCTTTTAATTTCTTTTAATATTTTTAGTTTTTTTCTTAAAATTTTTTCTCCATTTATAGTCATAGGTATACGGTTCATTTTTATTTTAATTAAACCTTTTTTTTTTATTTATAAAAAAATTAAATATATTTTTTTTTATTTTTTTAATGTTTTTTTTTTTTATAAGAGAACAAATAAAATATTTTTTTTTTCAATTTATATTTTTTATTATTAATTTAATATTTTTTTTAGTTTTTTTTTTATTATTTAAATCTAATTTATTAAAAATTAACCATTGTTCTATTTTTAATATATTTTTATTATAATAATATAATTCATTTATTATTATTTTAAAATTTTTTATTATTTTTTTTATATTTTTGTTTATTTCAATTATATGTAATAATAGATTACAATTATTTATATGTTTTAAAAATTTATATCCTAATCCATTATTTTTGATGTATGATCCTTTTATTATACCTGGAGTATCTATTATTGATATATTTTTTTTTTGATTTTTTATTTTTAAAATTCCAAAATTAGGTTTTATAGTAGTAAAAGGATAATTTTTTATTTTAGTTTTTTTGTTATTTGATATATTTTTTATTAATGTAGATTTACCTACATTAGGTAAACCAATTATACCTATATTAAATGTATATATTAAATTTAAATTTAAATTTAATTCTATACCTTTTTTTCCTTTTGTAAAAAATTTAGGTTTTGTATTTTTTGATGATTTAAATGAATTATTTCCTAATCCTTTTTTACCTCCTTTTGCTATTAAATATTTTTTTTTATTTTTATTAAATGAAATTATTTTTTTTTTAGGTTTTTTTATTATTATTTTTGTTCCTATTGGAATTTTAATTATTGTATCTTTTCCATTTTTTCCAGTACAATTTTTTTTACCACCATTTTTTCCATTTTTAGCTTTTATATTTTTTTTATATATTAAATGGTTTAGTGTTGTTATTTTTTTATCTGATAAAAAATAAATATTTCCTCCATTTCCTCCATTTCCTCCATCAGGACCTCCTTTTTTTATATTTTTATTTCTATAAAAACTTAAACATCCATTTCCTCCATTTCCTGATTTTATTTTTAATTTTATTTCATCTATTATTTTATTTTTCACTTTTTTATAATATTATACTTATAAATTTTTTTTTATTTTTTCCTTTTATTTCGAATTTTATTTTTCCTTTTTTTATTGCAAATAATGTATGATCTTTTCCAATTTTTACGTTTTTTCCTGCATGAAATTTTGTTCCTCTTTGTTTTACTATTATATATCCAGGTTTAACTAATTCTCCTCCAAAATGTTTTATTCCTAATCTTTTTGAATGTGAGTCTCTTCCATTTTTTGTTGATCCACCAGCTTTTTTATGTGCCATTTTTATTTTCCTTTATTATTTTTTCTATTTTTATTTTTGTTAATTTTTGTCTATGTCCTTGTTGTTTTTTATGATGTTTTCTTCTTTTAAATTTAATTATATTTATTTTTTTTCCTTTTATATGTGATATAATTTTTGCGGTTATTTTATATTTTTTTATTTCTTTTTTTAAATATATTATTTTATTGTTTGTAAATATTAATAATATATTATTAATATTTATTTTTTTTTTTATTGATGTGTTTATTTTTTCTGTTATTATTGTTTGTTTTTCTTTAATTTTATATTGTTTTCCACCAATAGAAATAATAGCGTACATTTTTTTTCCTATTAATTATTTTTTTAATTTTTTATTTTTTATATAAAAAATTATATATAATATTATATATTTATTTAGGGTTTTTATTAAGATGTTTAAAAGATATTTTAATTTTTTTTATTATGATTTGTTTGTAGATTTAGGTACTACAAATATATTTATTTATTTAAAAGATAAGGGAATTGTTATTAATGAACCATCTGTTGTTGCTTTAAGGAGTAATGTTTTTAATAAAAGTGATTTTTTAGCTGTTGGTAATTTTGCTAAAGATATGTTAGGTAGAAATCCTAATAATATTATTATTATAAAACCTATTATAGATAGTATTATTTCTGATTTTTTTATAGTTAAAGAAATGTTAAAATATTTTTTTAATAAAATAAATAATATTTATTATATTGGAAATAATATTAGAGTTTTGGCTTGTGTTCCTGTTGGTTCAACTAAAGTTGATAAAAGTGTTATTAAGGAGTCTATTTTATGTGCTGGAGTAAATGAAGTTTTTTTAATTGAGAGTTCAATTGTTTCTGCTATAGGTGCAGGTTTACCTATTTCAAATTCTAGTGGTTTTATGGTTGTTGATATAGGTGGAGGTACAACAAAAATTGCTGTTATTTCTTTAAATGGTGTTGTTTATTATTCTTCTATAAAAGTAGGAGGAAATAAATTTGATGAATCAATAATTAATTATGTTAAGGTAAAATATGGTTATTTAATTGGTGAAGTTACTGCTGAAAAAATAAAAATTGATATAGGTTCTGCTTTTTTTAATGGTATTGTTTCTTATATTGAAGTTAGAGGTATAAGTATTTCAAAATGTATTCCAAGTAGTTTTATTTTAAATTCTAAAGAGATAATTGATGCTTTATTTGATCCTTTGAATTGTATTATTGATTCTATTTTAAGTGTATTAGAAAAATGTAAACCTGAATTAGCTTCTGATATATTTGAAAAAGGTATTGTTTTAACTGGTGGTGGTTCTTTATTAAGAAATTTAGATCTTTTGTTTATTAGTAAAATAAAAGTTCCATTTGTTGTTGCTAATGATCCTTTAAAATGTGTTGTGATGGGTGGAGGAAAAATTTTAGATTTGGTTGGTTTTGATTTTAATGATTTTTTTTGTGATGTTTAATTAAAAAAATTTAAAAGGATAAATATTTTTATGTTTTTTTTTTTTTAAAAGATTTATATTTTTTTTATTTTTATTTTTTTTTTTTTTTGAATTAAAAAAAAGATTTTATTATTTTATAAATAAAAATAATTTAATTTATGATAAAAATAAATTTTTAGAAAAAAAAATATATTTAATGAAAAAAAAATTATTAAATTTAAATAAATTAGAAATAGAAAATAAAAAATTAAAAAATAATTTTTTTTTTAATGATAATTTATATTTAAAAAATAAATATATTTTAGGTAAATTATTTAATAATATTTATATAAATAAAGGTAATAATTTTGGTATTATTAAAGGTGATTTATTATTAAATGATTTAGGTTTTATTGGTAATATTGATTATGTTGGTAAAGATTATAGTTTTGTAAAATTTATTTGTTTTTTTAATAATAAAATATTAGTTAAAAATTTGAGAAATAATAATAAATTTATATTAAATGGTAATGGATGTGGTAGTAGTATGTATATAAAAGATATATCTTTTGGTTCAGATATTATTATTGGTGATGTTTTAGTTTATTATGATTATTTATATAATTTATATTATCCAGTTGCTTTAGTTAATAATATTATTTTTAATAAAGGTTATAAATTTATTTTTGTTGAAGCTAAACCTTTTGTTAATTTTAATTTTTTAGATTATGTTTTTATTTTAAAAAAAAAATAATATATTATATGAGGTTTTATAAATAAATGAATTTAGATTTTGTTTGTGATAATATTTTGTTTAAAAATGGTATTTTTAAATCGGATTTATTTAATTTTACTTCTGATTTTTTTTCTTTTGGTTTAGATTATGGTGATATATATTTTCAAAATTCTTTTGTTGAATCTTTAACATTAGAACAGAGTAAAATAAAAAATTTTTTTTTTGATATAAAACAAGGTGTTAGTGTAAGATCTATTTTAGGTAATAGTGTTGGTTTTTCTTTTTCTAGTGATATTTCAATTAAATCTATTTCTTATTTAATGAATAAATCTAAAAAAATATGTTTATGTAATAATAATTTTTATTTTAATAAAATTAAATATTTTAAAGAAGTTTTTAATTTAAATTTATATGAAAAAAAATCTCCAATAAGTTTTAGTTTAAATAAAAAAAAAATAGATTTTTTGTATTTTTTAGATAATTTTATTCGTAAAATGGATAGTAGAATTAATTATGTTTCTTTAGTTTTAGATAGTAATTATGATTTAATTTTATTATCATCAACTGATGGTATTTTTTCTTATGATATAAGACCATTAATACGTTTATGTGTAAAAGTTCAAATAGAAGATAATGGTGTTTGTGAGTTTGGTGTTAGTAGTGGTGGTGGTCGTTATTCTTTTGATTATTTTTTATCTGAAAAATATGATGAAATTACTTTATTTAAATATTTAGCTAATAAATCTGTTAATATTGCTAGGAATAATATAAATGCTTCATTTGCTCCAGCTGGTAAAATGGTTGTTGTTTTAGGTTCTGGTTGGCCTGGTGTTTTATTACATGAGGCTGTTGGTCATGGTTTGGAGGGAGATTTTATTCGTAAAGGTACTTCTGTTTTTTCTGGTTTTTTGGGTAAAAAAGTTACTTCAAAATTATGTACTATTATAGATGATGGTACTTTAAGTTATAAAAGAGGTTCTTTTGGTGTAGATGATGAAGGTGTTTTTTCACAGAAAACAGTTTTAATAGAAAAAGGTATTCTTAAGTCTTATATTTTTGATAAGTTTAATTCTAAATTAATGGGTTTTATTAGTACA
Organism: Candidatus Stammera capleta; assembly: GCA_036689315.1. Lineage (GTDB taxonomy): Bacteria > Pseudomonadota > Gammaproteobacteria > Enterobacterales > Enterobacteriaceae > Stammera > Stammera capleta_W. The sequence goes on from CP144790.1 coordinate 23,754, forward strand.
GGTAATGCTAGGAGGGAATCTTATGAATTTTTACCTTTTCCTAGAATGTCAAATATTTATTTACTTCCAGGAAATTTTACTTTTAATGATATTATAAGTAGTGTTGATTTTGGTTTATATGTTGTTAGTTTAGGTGGTGGTCAAGTTGATATTACATCAGGAAAATTTGTTTTTAATGTTTCAGAGGGTTTTTTGATAAAAAAAGGAAAAATTTCTTGTTCTGTAAAAGGTGCTACTTTAATTGGTTCGGGTATTGATACTATGAATAAAGTTAGTATGGTTGGTAATGATTTTAAACTTGATAGTGGTGTTGGTTCTTGTTTTAAAGATGGTCAAATTGTTCCTGTTGGTGTAGGTCAACCTACATTAAAAATAGATTCTATGATTGTTGGTGGTATAAATTAATATATTTAATGGAGTTTTTATGATTAATTCTAATATTAATGATAGGAGTTGGTTTTTATTTAATGTTAAAAATAAAATTTTAGGTAGGTTTGTTACTAGAATTGTTTATTTTTTAATTGGTAAAAATAGATGTGATTATTATCCTTATATTGATGTTGGTAATTATGTTATTGTTATAAATGCAAAATATATTAAGGTTACTGGTAGTAAAATTAAAAATAAATTTTATTTTAGTCATAGTGGTTATGTTGGTAATTTAAAAAAAGTGTCTTTAGGTGATCTTTTAAATAAGTGTCCTGAAAAAGTTATATTAAATGCAGTGAAAGGTATGTTACCTAAAAATAATCTTCGTTATTTAATGTTAAAAAGATTAAAAATTTATTCAGGTAGTTTTCATAAACATTTATCTAGTAATATTATTAATATTTTTTAGGATTTTTTTATTTTATGAGTAAAATTATAAATTGTACAGGAAGGCGTAAAACATCTTCTGCTAGAGTTTTTATGAAGTCAGGTAATGGTTTATTTTTTATTAATAGTGTTTTATTAGATGTTTATTTTTTTTGTAAGAAACAAAGATTGATTATTTTAAAACCTTTTAATTTTGTTGATAAAAAATTTATTAAGGATTTTGATTTTTATATTACTGTTAAAGGTGGTGGTATGTTTTCTCAAGCTTATGCTGTTTGTCATGGTATTAGTAGAGTTTTAGTTAAATATGATAAATTACTTTATAAAGATATGAGAGTTAATGGTTTAATTACTCGTGATTCAAGAATGGTAGAACGTAAAAAATTTGGTTTAAAAAAATCAAGAAAAAGATCTCAGTTTTCTAAACGTTAGTTTTTTTATTATTTATGAATTTAGTTAAATTAACTCCTATAATGAAGCAGTATTTAGATATAAAAAGTAATTATTTAGATTTTTTACTTTTTTATCAAATGGGTGATTTTTATGAACTTTTTTATGATGATGCTAAAAAGGTTTCTAGTTTATTGAATATTACATTAACTAAAAGGTGTTTTGTTAATCAAGGTTGTATTCCTATGGCTGGTATTCCTATTAGTTCATCTAAAAATTATATTTTAAGATTAATAAAGTTAGGTGAATCTGTTGCTATTTGTGATCAAGATAAGTTTAAAAATAATTTAAATTTATCTAAAAAACTTATAGATAGAAAAGTTACTCGTATTTATACTCCAGGTACTATAAGTGAAGATAGTTTTTTAAATTATAAAAAAGATAATCTTATTTCTTGTGTTTTTGGTTTTAATAATATTGATAGATTTGGTTTTTCTACTATAGATATATTTTCTGGTAGGTTTAATGTTTTTGAATTATATTCTTTAGATGAACTTAAATATGAATTATTATGTAATAATCCTGTAGAAATTATTTATCCTGAAAATTTTTTTAGATTATCTTATATTAAATCTTATAGTTGTATTAAATCAAAATCTTTAAATTATTTTGATTTTAATCGTACTTATAATTATTTATTAAAATTTTTTAATATTTTAAATTTATCATGTTTTGGTATTTTAAATGATTTTCTTTGTATTAGATCAGCTGGATGTTTATTAGAGTATGTTAATTATACTCAGTTTATAAAATTGAAACATATAAAAAAAATAAAATTTAATAATTTTTCTAAAAAAATATTTATTGATTGTTCTACTATTAGAAATTTAGAAATTGTTGATTCTTTGTATGGTAATAATAAAAATACTGTTTTGTTTGTTTTAGATAAAACATTAACTCCTATGGGTAGTAGAATGTTAAGGAGATGGTTATTATGTCCTTTAAAGGATATTAATGAGATTAATCGTAGACATAGTATAATTGATTTTATTAGTATTGATTATATTGGTATTAGAAAAATTTTATTGAATATTGGTGATTTAGAAAGAATTTTAGGTCGTATTTCATTAAAAACAGCTACTTTATTTGATTTATTTAATTTAAAAAAATATATATTTTTTATTATTGATTTGTGTTTTTGGGGTATTAAAAAAGGAAGATTATATTTTTTTGATTATATTAATTCAAATTTAAATATATTAAAAAATATAGTATCTATGTTAGATAAATCTATAGTTAATATTAATGATACTGATTTTATTAATAATGGTTTTTTTATATTACCAGGATTTAATAAAAAATTGGATTATTATAGAAAAATAAATATGGATAATTCAATTTATTTAAAAGATATTGAAAATAAAGAAAGAATTAAAACAGGTATTAAAAGTTTGTATATAAGATATAATAGAAAACATGGTTATTATGTTCAGATAAATAAATCTGAGTCTAATTTAGTTCCTAATTATTATATAAGGTATCAAACTTTAAAATATATAGAAAGATATACTTTTTTAGATTTAAAAAAATATGAAAGTAAAATTATTTATGCTAAACAAAAGATGTTTTTTTTAGAAAAAATTATTTTTAATGATATTTTAGATGTTATTTTATTAGATTTAGAAATATTAAGAAATATTTCTAATTATGTAGCACAATTAGATGTTTTGTCTACTTTTGTTGAAAGGTCAAATAGTTTAAATTATGTAAAACCAAAATTTGTTTCTAATTCTATTTTTAAATTAAAAAAAGGTAGACATCCTGTTTTAGAAAGTTTTTTAGATTTAGATTTTGTTTCTAATGATTTATTTTTTGATGATTTTAATAGATTATTGGTAATAACAGGTCCTAATATGGGTGGTAAAAGTACATATATGAGGCAAATTGCTATTATTTGTATAATGGCTTATATTGGTTGTTATGTTCCAGCAGATAGTTTAGTTATTGGTTTTGTTGATAAAATTTTTACTAGAATTGGTTTTTCTGATGATATTAATTCTGGTAAATCTACTTTTATGGTTGAGATGAGTGAAGTTTCTAATATATTAAATAGTGCTACTAAAAATAGTTTAATTTTGATTGATGAATTAGGTAGAGGTACATCAATTAATGATGGTATTTCTTTAGCATGGTCTTGTTTAGATTATATAGTTAATAATATAGGTTGTATGACTTTATTTTCTACTCATTTTTTAGAGTTAACTAATATGTGTAAATTTGTTAATGGTATAAAAAATGTTTATCTTGATTTTTATAAAGATAAAGATAATGTAATTTTATTGTATAAAGTAAAAGATGGTATTTGTAATAATAGTTATGGTATAAATATAGCATCTAAGGTTGGTTTTCCTAAATCAGTAGTAAAATCTTCTTTTAATAAATTAAAAGAATTAAGTTTTTTTAATATTTTTATTAAAGATTATAAAAAATATATATTTTTACGTGATAGTATTTTAAAATTAGATTTAGAAAATATTTCTATTTTTGATCTTATAAAAGAAATAAAAAATTTAAAAAATATTTTTTAGTTTTATTTATATTTATAATTTTGGGATTATTAATGCGTCATTATGAAATTGTTTTTTTAATTTATCCAGGAAAAAGTATAAAAGATTTTTTTAGTTATTATTCTAAAATAATTAAAGATAGTAATGGTTTTGTTCATAGATTTGAAGATTGGGGTGTTATGGATTTAGCTTATTCTATAAATAAATTATTTAGAGCTCATTATGTTCTTATTAATATAGAGGTTTTTAGTAATGTTATTTTAAAACTTAAAGATGATTTTAAAATTAATAATTTAATAATTAGGTTTTTGGTTATTAAAATGAAAAGGGCTATAAAAAAAGTTTCTTGTTTTTATTATAAAAAAAATATTTAATTTTTGGTTAAATTATGTTAAATTTTTATAGAAAAAAAAAATATTGTAGATTTAAATTTAAAGGTATAAAAGAAATTGATTATAAAGATATAAATTTATTAAAAAAGTATATTTCTGATTGTAATAAGATTATTCCTAGTAGAATAACAGGTACTTCTTTAAAGTATCAAAGAAAATTATCAATTGCTATAAAAAGAGCTAGATTTTTATCTTTAATTCCATATACAGATATACAATAATTTATTTGGAGATGTATATGATTAAAATTATTGTTTTGAAAAAATTTAATTCTTTTGTTAAAGAAGGAGATATTTTATTTGTTAAATCTGGTTTTGCTAGGAATTATTTATTTCCTTTTGGTAAAGCTATTTTAGCCACAAAAGATAATATAAATAAAATTAATTATAATATTAATTTAAATAAAGAAATAGAGAATAAAAATTTTTTAAAATTAAAAGATTTATCTAATAAGATAAAAAAATTATCTCCTTTAGTTATAAAATCAAGAGTTTCTAGTAATAATAAATTATTTGGTTCTGTTAATGTTAATGATATTTATTTAAAAATAGTTTCAAATTTATTATTTAAAATAAAAAAAAAATATATATTTTTACCTAATGGTTCTTTAAAGAAAATTGGTAATCATATAATAAAAATTAATTTATCTGATAAAATTTTTTTTGATTTTGTTATAAAAATTGTTTCTTTTGATTAAATTATTAAAATATTTAAATAATTACTTGTTTTATTTTTTTTTTATTGTTAAAATAAAAATTATTATTTTTTAGTTTTTAGTTCTTTAAAAAAAGAATTTATTTTTTATGTGAGCATTTACAGATATATATTTGCGTCCTTAATTTTTGAATTTTTTGTTTTGTTTTTTGAATAAAAAATTTAATAAGTGGTTTTAATTACTTTAGAAATAAAGTAATTTATTTGTTTTTTTTTTGAGAGTTTGATCATGGCTCAGATTGAACGCTGGCGGCAAGCCTAACACATGCAAGTCGAACGGCAACATAAAAAAATGTTTTTTATTTTTTTGATGGCGAGTGGCGTACTGGTGAGTAATATCTGGGAATCTACCTTAAGAAGTAGGATAACTATTGGAAACGGTAGCTAATACTACATAATGTTATTTGTTTTTTTTATAAATAATTAAAGTGGGGTGAATTTTCTCATGTCTTTTGATGAGCCTAGATAAGATTAGTTTGTAGGTGGGGTAAAAGCTTACCTAGACTTTGATCTTTAGCTGGTCTGAGAGGATGGCCAGCCACACTGGAACTGAGATACGGTCCAGACTCCTACGGGAGGCAGCAGTGGGGAATATTGCACAATGAGGGAAACCTTGATGCAGCTATGCCGCGTGTATGAAGAAGGCCTTAGGGTTGTAAAGTACTTTCAGTAGGGAAGAAGATATATATACTAATAATATATATATTTGACGTTACTTACAAAAGAAGTATCGGCTAACTCCGTGCCAGCAGCCGCGGTAATACGGAGGATACGAGCGTTAATCGGAATTATTGGGCGTAAAGAGCATGTAGGTGGTTTATTGTGTCAGATGTGAAATGTTTAAGCTTAACTTAAGAAATGCATTTGAAACTAATAAACTAGAGTTTCATAGAGGAAGGTGGAATTCCAGGTGTAGCGGTGAAATGCGTAGATATCTGGAGGAATATCAGTGGCGAAGGCGGCCTTCTAGATGAAAACTGACACTGAGGTGCGAAAGCGTGGGGAGCAAACAGGATTAGATACCCTGGTAGTCCATGCTGTAAACTATGTCAACTTGAAGGTTGTATTTTTTATATTATGGCTTTCGTAGTTAACACGTTAAGTTGACCGCCTGGGGAGTACGACCGCAAGGTTAAAACTCAAATGAATTGACGGGGGCCCGCACAAGCGGTGGAGCATGTGGTTTAATTCGATGCAACGCGAAGAACCTTACCTGGTCTTGACATCCAGCAAATTTTGCAGAAATGTAGAAGTGCCTTTACAGGAATGCTGAGACAGGTGCTGCATGGCTGTCGTCAGCTCGTGTTGTGAAATGTTTGGTTAAGTCCTATAACGAGCGCAACCCTTATTCTTTGTTGCCATCAGGTTATGCTGGGAACTTAAAGGAGACTGCCTGTGATAAACAGGAGGAAGGTGGGGATGACGTCAAGTCATCATGGCCCTTACGACCAGGGCTACACACGTGCTACAATGGTGTATACAAATAGAAGCAATCTTGCAAAAGTGAGCAAATCTGTTAAAGTGCATCTAAATTCGGATTGAAGTCTGCAACTCGACTTCATGAAGTCGGAATCGCTAGTAATCGTGGATCAGAATGCCACGGTGAATACGTTCTCGGGCCTTGTACACACCGCCCGTCACACCATGGGAGTGTGTTACAAAAGAAGTAAGTAATTTAACTCTATTTATAGAGAGGATTCTTACCACTTTGTGATTCATGACTGGGGTGAAGTCGTAACAAGGTAACCGTAGGGGAACCTGCGGTTGGATCACCTCCTTATTTATTTTAGGATGCATTTTCTGTAATTTGTTCACATAAAAAAATATTTTTTATTTCTTATGTCCTCTTCGTCTAGAGGTCTAGGACATCACTCTTTCACGGTGATAACAGGGGTTCAAAGCCCCTAGAGGACGTTTTGTTCTTTGAAAATTGAATTAAATATTGATTTTAAAATAGAATATTTTTGTGTTGTGAAGTTAAGTAATTAAGCGTATATAATGGATGCCTTGGCAATCAGAGGTGATGAAGGACGTGCTAACCTGCGAAAAGTGTCGATTAGCTGGTAAGAAGCGATTGTTTTTTTAGTCGGCAATTTCCGAATGGGGTAACCTAATACAAGTTTTATGTTGTATTATTGTTAATTGAATTAAATATATTAACAAAATAAACCAAGAGAACTGAAACATCTAAGTATCTTGAGGAAAAGAAATCGAAAGAGATTCTCTTAGTAGTGGCGAGCGAAAAGGGAAAAGCTAAAACAAAGTTTTTATTTATTATATTAGTAGAATAATTTGGAAAAATTTACGATACAAGGTGATAGTCCTGTATACGAAAATGTAATAATTATTTTTGTTTTAAAAGTAAAATGAGACACGAGAAATCTTGTTTGAATATAGGGGGACCATCCTCTAAAGCTAAATACTACTGATTGACCGATAGTGAACTAGTACCGTGAGGGAAAGGTGAAAAGAACCCCGGTTAGGGGAGTGAAATAGAACCTGAAATTGTATACGTACAAGCAGTAGGAGCATTTTTTTTTTTAATGTGACTGCGTACCTTTTGTATAATGGGTCAGCGAGTTATATTTTGTAGCGAGGTTAACTTTTTTAAAGGGAGCCGAAGGGAAACCGAGTCTTTATGGGCGATAGTTGCAAGATATAGACCCGAAACCCGGTGATCTAGCCATGAGCAGGTTGAAGGTTAGGTAAAACTAATTGGAGGACTGAACTGACTAATGTTGAAAAATTAGCGGATGACTTGTGGTTAGGGGTGAAAGGCCAATCAAACCGGGAGATAGCTGGTTCTCCTCGAAAACTATTTAGGTAGTGCCTAATGAATTTATCTTCTGGGGTAGAGCACTGTTTCAGTTAGGGAGTCTTCCAGACTTACCAATCTGATGCAAACTCCGAATACGGAAGAATATAATCATTGGAGACACACATTGGGTGATAAGATCCAGTGTGGAAAGGGAAACAGCCCAGATCGCAAGCTAAGGTCCCTAAATTATAATTAAGTGGTAAACGATGTAAGAAGGCTTAAACAACCAGGATGTTGGCTTAGAAGCAGCCATCATTTAAAGAAAGCGTAATAGCTCACTGGTCTAGTTTTTTTGCGCGGAAGATTTAACGGGGCTAAATTATGTACCGAAGCTGCGACAATATTTTTTTTTATTGGGTAGAGGAGCGTTCTGTAAGCTGTTGAAGATATATTGTAAAATATATTGGAGGTATCAGAAGTGCGAATGCTGACATAAGTAACGATAAAATAGGTGAGAAACCTATTCGCCGAAAAACTAAGGTTTCCTATTCAACGTTAATCGGAATAGGGTTAGTCGATTCCTAAGGTGAGGCTGAAAAGCGTAATCGATGGTTTACAGGTTAATATTCCTGTACTTGTTTTTATTGTGATGGGGTAACGAAGAAGGTTAGATTATCCGAATAATTGGAATTTCGGTTTAAGTGTGTAGATTAATATCTAGGAAAATCCGGATATTGTTAAAATTGAGACATGAATACGAGATTTTAAAAAATTGAAGTAATTTATACCATGCTTCCAAGAAAAACCTCTAAACTTAGATAAAAATGAATCGTACCATAAACCAACACAGGTGGTTAAGTAGAGTATACTAAGGCGATTGAGAGAACTCGGGTAAAGGAACTAGGCAAAATGACGTCGTAACTTTGGGAGAAGACGTACTAATAGTAAGTGAAAAAATTTACTTTTTTAGCTGAATTTAGTTTAAATTAAACGCTGGCTGCAACTGTTTATTAAAAACACAGCACTGTGCAAACACGAAAGTGGAAGTATACGGTGTGATGCCTGCCCGGTGCCGGAAGGTTAATTGATAAAGTTAAAAGTAAAATTTGAAGCTTTTGATTGAAGCCCCGGTGAACGGCGGCCGTAACTATAACGGTCCTAAGGTAGCGAAATTCCTTGTCGGGTAAGTTCCGACCTGCACGAATGGCATAATGATGGCCAGACTGTCTCTACCCGAGACTCAGTGAAATTGAAATTGCTGTGAAGATGCAGTGTACCTGCGACAAGACGGAAAGACCCCGTGAACCTTTACTATAACTTGACATTGGATGTTGAATATTGATGTGTAGGATAGGTGGTAGGCTTTGAAGCAAGAATGCAAGTTTTTGTGGAGCCGTCCTTGAAATACCACCCTTTGATTTTTAACATTCTAACCGAATTCCGTTATCCGGGATCGAGACAATGTTTAGTGGGTAGTTTGACTGGGGCGGTCTCCTCCTAAAGAGTAACGGAGGAGCACAAAGGTTAGCTAATTACGGTCGGAAATCGTAATTTTAGTGTAAAGGCATAAGCTAGCTTAACTGCGAGCGTGACAACGCGAGCAGATGCGAAAGCAGGTCTTAGTGATCCGGTGGTTCTGTATGGAAGGGCCATCGCTCAACGGATAAAAGGTACTCCGGGGATAACAGGCTGATATCGCCCAAGAGTTCATATCGACGGCGGTGTTTGGCACCTCGATGTCGGCTCATCACATCCTGGGGCTGTAGTCGGTCCCAAGGGTATGGCTGTTCGCCATTTAAAGTGGTACGCGAGCTGGGTTTAGAACGTCGTGAGACAGTTCGGTCCCTATCTGTCGTAGGCGTTGGAAGCTTGAAGAGAGCTGCTCCTAGTACGAGAGGACCGGAGTGGACATACCTCTGGTGTTCGGGTTGTTATTCCAATAGCATTGCCCGGTAGCTAAGTATGGTAAAGATAAGCGCTGAAAGCATATAAGTGCGAAACTATCTCTAAGATTAGGCTTCCCTGAAAATTTATAATTTTCCTAAAGGGTTGTTATAGACTATAACGTTGATAGGTTAGATGTGTAAGCATATTGATATGTTTAGCTAACTAATACTAATAACCCGTGTGTCTTAACTTCACAACAACAAAAGTATTTTATTTTTCTGGTAGTAATAGCGTGATAGAACCACCTGATACCATTTCGAACTCAGAAGTGAAATGTCATTGCGCTGATGGTAGTGTAGGATTATTCTTATGCGAGAGTAAGTAACTGCCAGAAAAAATATTTATTTTTTATTTTGGTACGGTAGTTCAGTTGGTTAGAATACCAGCCTGTCACGCTGGGGGTCACGGGTTCGAGACCCGTTCGTACCGTTTTGTTTATTTTATTATTTTATTATTTATTTTTATTTATTTATAAATAAATTTTTTTTACTTTTAATAAAGTAGGATTTATGTGTTTTAGTAATAAAAATTTAATTTGGATTGATTTAGAAATGACTGGTTTAAATCCAGATATAGATAGAATTCTTGAAATAGCAACTCTTATAACTGATAATAATTTAAATATAATTGCTGAAGGTCCAAATATAGCTATATATCAGGAAGAAAAATATTTAAATATTATGAATAAATGAAATATTAAAATTCATAGTAAAAATGGTTTAATTGATAGAGTTAAAAGTAGTTGTATTTGTGAATTTGATGCTGAAAAGTATACTTTAAATTTTTTAAAGAAATGGGTTCCTAAAAGAGTTTCTCCTATGTGTGGTAATACAGTAGCTCAAGATAGAAGATTTTTATTTAAATATATGCCTAAATTAGAATCTTATTTTCATTATAGATATATAGATGTTAGTACTTTAAAGGAATTAATGAAAAGATGGAATCCTAGAGTTTTTTTTAATTTTAATAAAAAAAGTATTCATAATGCTTTATTTGATATAAAAGAGTCTATTTATGAATTATTATATTATCGTAAATTTTTATTTAATTTATAAATTAAATATATAAATAAAAATAAATATATATAAATAATATAATATAAATTTTTTTAATTTTGCGGAAATAGCTCAGTTGGTAGAGTATAACCTTGCCAAGGTTAGGGTCACGAGTTCGAGTCTCGTTTTCCGCTTATTTATATATATATATAAAATATGATTTTATTTATTTTATTTATTTATTTTTATTTATTTTCATTTCCTTTATATTCAAATAATTTTATTTTAAAAAAAATAAATATAAATAATAATTTTAATAATATTTTTTTTTTTGATTTATTTTTTTATATAAAATTTAAATTAAAATTAAAATTAAAATATAAATTTTATATTTTATATAATCCTAGTAGATTGGTATTAAATATTAATGATATATTTTTTTATAATAATATTTTTTTTCCTATTATTAAATATAATTATATTATTAATAATGTTAATTATTTTATTTCTAGAAATAATAAAATGTTTTTTGTTTTTTTTTTAAATTATTGTTTTGATTTTTATTTAATTAAAAATAAAAAAAATATTAATAATTTTATTTATCGTATTATTTTTTTAAAAAAAAAAATAAAAAAAAATAATAAAAAATTTAAAATAAATAAATTTATTTATAGAAAAAAAAAAAAAAAAAATTTTTATAATAATAAAAAATTATTAAGGATAATTAATTTTGATGTAAAATTTTATGATTTTTTAATTAAATATAGTTATAATTATTTTTCTTTAAATAAAAAATTATATTTAGATCGTAAAAATAAATTTAAAATGATTTTAATTATTAATTATAATTTAAATTTAATTGTAAGAAAAAATATATTTACTGTTAATTATTTTTATTTATTGTTTTTTAAATATAATTCTACTAAAATTATTAATAGTAATTTTTATAATTTATTTAATTATAATTTTAATTTATTAAAAAAAATTAATTTTTTAAATATTGATTTTAATTTAATTTTATTTGAAACTGGTTATATTAATAATAAATTAGTAAATATTAATTAATTAAATTACTAATTATTATTAATTTATAATAAATAATGAATATTATTAAAAGGTTACCTGATCAAACAATAAAAAGAATAGCAGCAGGAGAGTTTATAATTAGTCCTTTTTGTGTTTTAAAAGAATTAATAGAAAATAGTTTAGATGCTAAATCTTCAATTATTAAAGTAAATATTTGTAATAATGGTTTGGATTTAATAAAAGTTTCAGATAATGGTTTTGGAATAGAAAAAAATTATTTATTTTTAGCTATTGAAAAATATGCTACAAGTAAAATATTATTTTTTAATGATTTATATAAATTGAAAAGTTTTGGTTTTAGAGGTGAAGCTTTATCTAGTATAAGTTGTATTTCTTTTTTTTCTTTGTTATCTAGAGTTAAAAATCAAAATTGTGGATGAATTATTTTTAATAGTATAGAAAAAATTTCTAATTTTGTTTTAAAACCTATTTTTCATAATGTAGGAACTACAGTTGAAGTTAGAGATATTTTTTTTAATTTTCCTATTAGAAGAAAAATGTTTCTTTCTTGTAATTATGTAAATAGTATTTTATTAAAAAAATTAATTGATTTTTTTGTTTTAGTAAATTTTAATGTTAAATTTATTTTTTATAATAATAATCAAATTTATAAAATTTTTAATGTTTTTAATAAAAAAAATGTTAATTTTATTAATAGAATAATTGATGTTTATGGTGAAAAATTTTTTAATTATTTAAAAAAAATAAAAATTAAAAATAAATATTTTTATTTTTATGGTTTTTTTTCTATTAAAAAAATAAAAAAGAATAGTTTAATTTTTATTAATAAAAGATATTTAAAATTTTCAAATATTTTATATGAAGTTATAAATAGTTCTTTTTGTGATTTTTTTTTAACAAAAAGAAATTATTTTTATTTAATTTTTTTTTTTATTAGGTCAGATTTTATTAATATTAATATAAATCCAGATAAAAGTGAAATTGAATTTTTAAATTCTTCAAATATTTTTAAATTAATATATGAAGATATTATATCTTTTTTAAATAAAAAAAAATATTTTAGTTTAAAAAAAAAATGTAATAAAAAATTATTATCTTTAACATCAATTAATGATTTAAATAAATCAATAATAGATAAATATTTTTTTAAAAATGATTATTTACAGTTTTTTTTAAAAAATTATGGATCAATAATATCTATTATTGATAATAGATTTGTTTTTTCTTCAAAAAATAATAATATTTTTGTTTTTGATTTATTAAATATTTATTATTTGTATAATAAATTTATTTTAAATAAAAATGATTTATTTTTTTTATTACAAAAAAAAAAATTAGAAAAATATATAAAAATAAATATTATTGATTTTAATATAATTAAAAAAGTTAAAAATATTTTTTATAAAGTTGGAATAGATTTTTTTTTAGATAATAATTTTTTTATTTTAAAATGTGTTCCTTTTGAGTTATTAGATAGAGATTTTAATATTTTATTTTTAAAATTTTTTTCTTTTATAAAAAATAAATTTTTTAATTTGGATATTGAATATAGTTATTGGTTATCTGATTTTATAATTAATTATTCTTATGGATGGAGTAATATTCAATCTATTTTTTTAATATCTAAATTGAGTAAAATTTTAATTTATTATAAAATATATAAAAAAATATATAAAATATTTAATTTAAGAAAAATATCAATTATATTATCAAATATATAAATAAATGAAAAAATTTTTAAATTGTATTAAACCAAAAGTTTTTTGTATATTAGGTCCTACATGTGTTGGTAAAAGTAATATTGCTATGATGTTAAGTGATTTAATATCTTGTGATATTATTAGTGTTGATTCAGCTTTAATATATAAAAATATGGATATAGGAACAGATAAACCATCATTAAATAATTTAAAAAAATATTCTTATAAATTTATAAATATTTTAGATCCTAAAGAAATATATTCTGTTTATAATTTTTTATTAGATTTAGAAAATGAAATTTTTGATACATTTTTTATAAAAAAAAAAATACCATTATTAGTTGGTGGAACAATGATGTATTTTAATGCTATTTTTAATGGATTATCTTTTTTACCTAGTAGTAATATTATTATAAGAAAATATATAGATATATTATTTAATATTTATGGTAATAAATATATGTATAATTTTTTATTAAATATAGATTTTTCTTATGCTAAAAAAATACATTTTAATGATAAATATAGATTAATGAGAGCTTTAGAAATTTTTTTTATTACAAAAAAAAATATTTCTTATTTTAGAAAAAAATCTTTATTTAAATTAAATTATGATTTTTATAGATTTATAATATTACCAGATAATATTTTTTTATTAAAAAAAAAAATAATAAATAGATTAATAAAAATGATTAATGATGGTTTTGAAGATGAAGTGTTTTATTTATATAAAAGAAAAGATTTAAATATAAATATGCCTTCAATGAAGTGTATTGGATATAAACAAATGTGGCGTTATTTTGAAAAAAAAATTTCATATTTAGATATGATTAATGATATATTAAAAAATACATTTTATTTAGTAAAAAAACAAATTACTTGAATAAAAAAATGGAAATATTCTTATATTATTTTTAATGATGATTATAATAATTGTGTAAATAAAATTTATAATTTTATTAATTTTATTAATTATTAAATTTAAATATTAAAGGAAAAATAATTGTTTGATAAATTTTTATTTTTAGAAAAAAAACATAAAACATTATTAATATATATATATGAAAAAATTTTTTCTGTTTCTGATTTTAATGAATTTAAAAATTTAGTTATTTCAGCTAATATAAAATCATTTGATTATTTAAAAATTAGAATAAGAAAACCTAATGTTAATTTTTATATTGGTTATGGAAATATAAAAAAAATAAAAAATAATATAAAAATATTTAAATATTCACTATTAATTATTAATATTGTATTGAAAAATAATCAGGAAAGAAATTTAATTAAATTTTTAAAATGTAAATTTTTGGATAGAACTAATTTAATAATTAATATTTTTAGGAATAGAGTAAAAACTATTTTTGGAAAATTACAAGTAGAATTAGCATATTTAAATTATTTAAGTACTCGTTTAGTTAGAAATTGGAGTCATTTAGAACGTCAAAGAGGAGGAAATAAAAATATTTCAGGTCCTGGAGAAAAACAAATAGAAATAGATCGTAGATTATTAAGAAAAAAAATAAAAAGTATTAAATTATCTTTATCAAAAATATCTTTTCAAAAGGAAAAGAATAATGAATTAAGAAATAAAAATAAATTACCTTTAATTTCTATTGTTGGTTATACTAATAGTGGTAAATCAACTTTATTTAATATTTTAACTAAGTCAGATGTTATTGTAAAAAATAGTTTTTTTTCAACTTTAGATACATATATTAGAAAAATAAAGTTATTTAATTTAAAAAAAGAAATTTTATTATCTGATACTATTGGTTTTATAAGAAATTTACCTAAAAATATACAAATTGCTTTTAATGCTACACTAAGAGAAATAAAAAATTCTAGTATTATTTTTCATGTTATTGATATATCAGATGTATATTTTAATGAATATATTAATGTTGTAAATAAAACATTAGATTTAATTAATGTAAAAAATATACCTATTATTCAAATAATGAATAAAATAGATAAAATAAAATCTTGTAAAGAAAAAATAGAATTTAATTATTATAATGAACCATATAGAATATGGATTTCATCTAAATATGGTTTTGGTTTAAATTTACTAAAAAAAGTAATTATAAATTTTTTATTTTTAAAAAAAAAAATTTATTATTTTCGTGTTTATTTAAATGAATATTTAATAGTTATAAATTATTTATATAGAAATAATTTTATAAAAAAAGAATTTAGTTATAATGGTTTTATTTATTTTTTAAATCTTTTTTTATCTGATATTGAAATATATTATTTATTAAAAAAATATAAATTTTTAAAATATTGTTTTTTTGTTAAAAAAAAATAAAAAATTTTATGAATATATTTATTTATGGTTTACATACAGTTGAATATTTAATTAAGTATAAATATACTGCTATTGATAAATTATTTTTTTTAGAAAATAAAAATAGATTAAAGTTTTTAAAATTAATAAATTTATCTAAAAAAAAATCATTAAAATTTTTTTTTGTTAAAAAAAATTATTTTAAAAAAATTTTTAAAGAAGAAAAAAATCATCAAGGTGTAATAGCTATTGTTAAAAAAAAATTTTTATTTAATAAAAATGAATTTGATTTATTAAATTTTATAAAAAATTTAAAAAATGTAAAAATTTTAGTTTTAGATCATATAAATGATCCATTTAATTTGGGTTCTTGTATTAGAACTGCTGTTTCAGCTGGTATAAATGTTATTATTGTTAGTAAATATAAATCTGTTTCAATAATGAATAGTATTGTTCATAAAACTTCATGTGGAACAATATATAAATGTTTTATTTTAGAAGTTAATAATTTATTTAATATAGTTAAATTATTAAAAGATAAATATAATTTTTATGTTATTGGTGCAAGTAATAAATCATCAAGTATTTTATATGATTTTGATTTTTGTAAATTTAAATCATTAATATTAATAATAGGTTCTGAAAAAAATGGTATAAGAAAAAATTTAATAAAGTATTGTGATTTTTTATTAAATATTCCATTAAAAAATGGAATTGATTCATTAAATTTATCTGTTGCTAATGGTATTTTTTTATTTGAAATATTAAGACAAACAAAATTTAATAAAATTAAAAATTAATTATTTATTTTATTATTTCATTTTCTTTAAAAAAAAATGGTTTTGAGTTTATTAAATCATTTATTTTTATTTTTTTTCTATTATTTAATTGTAATTTTTTTATATTTATAATATCTGTTTTTGTTTCTATTCTTAATCCTAATTTTTTATTATATGATAATATTTTTCCTGGTATTTTTTTTTTATTTAATTTTATGTTTTTTTCTATTTTAATAGACCATAAAAATATAATATTTTTTTTATAATAAAAAAAAGTTTTAGGTCATATACAAAAAGCTCTTATTTTTCTATCTATTTTTTGTGCACTTTCTTTCCAGTTTATAATTCCATCTGTTTTTTTTATTTTTTTTGTATATGTTGCTTTTTTTTCATTTTGTTTTATTTTTTTTTTGTATAATTTTTTTATATTTTTAAATAAAAAAAAAATATATTTTTTTCCTATTTCTTGTATTTTTTTTATTATAGAAATATAATTATCATTTTTGTTAATTTTTATTTTTTTTTTAATTAAAATATCTCCTTTGTCTATTTTATTATTCATTTTTATAAATGTTATTCCTGTTTTTGAATCACCATTTAAAATTACTTGTTGAATAGGTGATGATCCTCTAAATTTAGGTAATAAAGAAGCATGCATATTAATACATCCAAATTTGGGAATATTTATTATATTTTGTGGTATTTTAAATCCATAAGATATAACTAAAATAATATCAATTTTTAATTTTTTAATTTTTTTTTCTAGTTTTTTAATTTCATTATATGTTTTTGGTTTAAATATTTTTATATTTTTTTTTTTGTATTTTGTTTCTATTTTTTTATTTATTTCTTTTTTTGTTATTATTCCACATAAATTATATATATTTTTTTTTATTATTTTATTAATAAAAAAAAATGATAAATAATAACAACTTCCAATAAAAAAAATATTTATTTTATTTTTCATTTTATTTTATTATTATTATTTAAATAATCAATAAATAATTTTCCATTAAGATGATCTATTTCATGTTGTATACATACTGATAATAATCCTTTTGCATTTATTTTAAATGATTTTCCTTTTTGATCTTTAGCATTTACTGATATATTTTTATATCTTTTTATTGATATAAATATTTTAGGTATGGATAAACATCCCTCTTTTGTTATTAAATATCCATTTTTTTTAATTATATGTGGGTTTATTAATACAATTTTTTTATTTTTTTTTTTTGTTATATCTATAACAATAATAGATTTATTTATATTTACTTGTGTTGCAGCAAGACCAATTCCATTATAAAAATACATTGTATTAAACATATTTTCTATTTTTTTTTTTATTTTTTTATTAAAAATTTTTACTTTTTTTGTTTTTTTTCTTAAATTTTTATTTGGATATATTAACAAATCTAATATTGACATTTTTTTTATAATTACCCAAGGCGGGATTTGAACCCGCACAGTTTTTAAAAACTGAGGGATTTTAAGTCCCTTGTGTCTACCTGTTCCACCACTTGGGCTTTTTAATTAAATAAATTAAAAAATATATATATATATTAAATATTAATTAGACGTGTCCCGGATTTGAACCGGGTTTTGTGGATTTGCAATCCACTGCATAAACCATTCTGCCAACACGTCATTTATATATTTATTATAATATATTTAATTATTTATTAATAGTATTGATAAATTTATAAATAATTTATTTTTATGTAAATAAATATATTATTGATGTAATTATAATTATTATAGTAAAATATATGTTATAATTTTTTTTTTATAAAAATTGATTAATGTTAATTTATTAATTAAATATAATTTATTTTTGGGTAAAAAATGTAAACATGTCAACAATTAATCAGTTAGTTCGTAAATCTCGTGTTAGTAAAATTTTTAAAAATAATGTTCCAGCTTTAAATAGATGTCCTCAAAAAAGAGGTGTTTGTGTTAAAGTATATACAACTACACCTAAAAAACCCAATTCTGCTTTACGTAAAGTATGTAGAGTTAGGTTAACCAATGGTTTTGAAGTTACAGCTTATATTGGTGGTGAAGGTCATAATTTACAAGAACATTCTGTTATTTTAATTAGAGGTGGTAGAGTAAAAGATTTACCTGGTGTTCGTTATCATGTTATTCGTGGTTCATTGGATTGTAGTGGTGTTAAAAATAGAAAAAAATCTCGTTCTAAATATGGTGTAAAAAAAAATAAAAAATAATATTTTTAATTAAAATTAGGTTTATATTAAAAAAATGTCACGTCGTAGGATAAATAATTGTAGTACAGTATTACCTGATTTATTTTTAAATTCTATTTTAGTTTCAAAATTTGTTAATTTATTAATGTTTGATGGTAAAAAATTGGTAGCTGAAAAAATATTATATTCTTCTTTAGGTATTTTACAGAATTTATTAAAAAAAAATAAAATTGATTTATTAGAATTAGCTATAAATAATGTAAGACCTATTATAGAAGTTAAATCAAGAAGAGTTGGTGGAACTACTTATCAGATACCAGTTGAAGTTAGACCTAAAAGAAGTAATACTTTAGCTATTAGATGGATTATTTTTTTTGCAAGAAAAAGAAAAAATAAAACAATGATTATTCGTTTATTTAATGAATTAAAAGATGCAATAAATAGTAAAGGTAATGCTGTAAGAAAAAGAGATGAAGTACATCGTATGGCTGAATCTAATAAAGCTTTTGCTCATTATAGATGGTAATTTAATAAAAAAGGTTTAAATTTAAATGTCACGAAAAACACCTATTATAAATTATAGGAATATAGGAATTAGTGCTCATATTGATGCAGGAAAAACAACTACAACTGAGCGTATTTTATTTTATACTGGAGTAAATTATAAATTAGGAGAAGTACATGAAGGTACAGCAACAATGGATTGGATGGAACAAGAACAAGAAAGAGGTATAACAATTACTTCAGCTTCTACTACTGCTTTTTGGTGTGGTATGTTTAATCAATTTTCTTCTCATAGAATAAATATAATTGATACTCCAGGTCATGTTGATTTTACTATAGAAGTAGAAAGGTCTATGAGAGTTTTGGATGGAGCTGTAATGGTTTATTGTGCTGTTGGTGGTGTTCAACCTCAATCAGAAACTGTTTGGAAACAAGTTAATAAATATAATGTTCCTCGTATAGCTTTTATTAATAAAATGGATCGTGTAGGTGCTAACTTTTTTAAAGTTATTAATCAAATAAAAAAAATGTTAAAAATAAAACCTATTTTATTACAAATTCCTATTGGTTCGGAAAATTCTTTTTGTGGTGTGATAGATTTGATAAAAATGAAATCTATATATTGGAATGATTTTGATAAAGGAGTTACTTTTTATGTTCGTGAAATTCCTAAAGAAATGTATAATTTATCTGTTTTTTGGAACCAAAAATTATTAGAATTTGTTGCTGATTCATCTGAAAAATTAATGTATAAATATATTGATGGTTTATTATTTTCTGAAAGTGAAATTAAATCAGCGTTAAGGTTAAAGGTATTAAAAAATGAAATATTATTAATAACTTGTGGTTCTGCATTTAAAAATAAAGGAATTCAAACTTTATTAGATGCAATTATTGATTATTTACCATCTCCTAAAGATTTATTAGTTGTAAAAGGTTTAAAATTAAATAAAAATTCTGATTTAGTTGAACGTATTATTGATGATAAAGAATTTTTATCTGCTTTAGCTTTTAAAGTATCTAATGATTCTTTTGTTGGAAATTTAACTTTTTTAAGAATTTATTCTGGTTGTATAAAAACAGGAGATATAGTTTTTAATTCTAGTAAAAATCAAAAGGAACGTATTGGTAGAATTGTTCAAATGCATGCTAATAAAAGGGATGAAATAAAAGAAGTTTTTGCTGGTGATATTGCAGCTGCTATAGGTTTAAAAAATGTTTCAACTGGTGATACATTATGTGATTTTAATAATCCTATTCTTTTAGAAAAAATTGATTTTCCTAATCCTGTTATATCTATATCATTAGAACCTAAAACAAAAGTAGATCAAGAAAAAATGGGTATTGCTTTATCTCGTTTATCAAAAGAAGATCCTTCTTTTAAAACATGGTTTGATGTTGAATCTAATCAAACAATTATTTCAGGTATGGGTGAATTACATTTAGAAATTATTGTTGATAGGATGAAAAGAGAATTTAATGTAAATTCTAAAATAGGTAAACCTGAAGTTGCTTATAGAGAAACAATAAAAAATATTGTTAAAAATGTTGAAGGTAAATATATTAAACAAACAGGTGGAAGAGGACAATATGGTCATGTTGTTATAGATATATTACCTTTAAATATTTCTGAGTATTCTAATTCTGATAATGGTTATATTTTTTTAAATAGTATAAAAGGAGGGGTTATTCCTAATGAATATATACCAGCGGTTGATAAGGGTATTAGAGATCAATTAAAAAATGGTCCTTTAGCAGGTTATCCTGTTATTAATATAAAAGTTAATTTATCTTTTGGTTCTTATCATGATGTTGATTCTTCTGAAATTGCATTTAAAATGGCAGCTTCAATTGCTTTTAAAAAGGCATTTTTAAAAGCTAATCCAGTTTTATTGGAGCCAATAATGAAAGTTGAAGTTGAAACTCCAGAGAAATATGTTGGTTGTGTAATAGGTGATTTAAATCGTAGAAGAGGTGTTGTAGAAAATATTATTGATTTTAATTTAGGTAAAATAATAAAATGTATAGTTCCTTTGTCTGAAATGTTTGGTTATGCTACTGATTTAAGATCTAAAACACAAGGTAGAGCTTTATATAGTATGGAATTTTATAAATATATTGAGGCTCCAGATTATATTTGTAAGAAAATTATTGATATTCGTAATAATTAAATTAAATATAAAAAATTTTTAAGGTAAATAAATTATATGTCAAAAGAAAAATTTGATCGTTCAAAAATTCATGTAAATGTTGGAACAATTGGACATGTTGATCATGGTAAAACAACATTAACTTCTGCTATTACTACTGTTTTATCTAAAAAATATGGAGGAATTGCTAAATCTTTTGATCAAATTGATAATGCTCCAGAAGAAAAAGAAAGAGGTATTACTATAAATACATCTCATGTTGAATATGATACAAAAATAAGACATTATGCTCATGTAGATTGTCCTGGTCATGCTGATTATATTAAAAATATGATTACTGGTGCTGCACAGATGGATGGTGCTATTCTTGTTGTTTCTGCAACAGATGGACCTATGCCTCAAACAAGAGAACATATTTTGTTAGCTAGACAAGTTGGAGTTCCATATATATTAGTTTTTTTAAATAAATGTGATATTGTTGATGATGAAGAATTATTAGAATTAGTTGAAATGGAGATTAGGGATATATTAACACAATATAATTTTCCAGGAAGTAAAACTCCAATTATTAGAGGATCTGCATTAAAAGCATTAGAAGGAGAAAAACAATGGGTAAATAAAATTTTAGAGTTATCTGATTGTTTAGATAAATATATTCCTGATCCTAAAAGAGATATAGATAAACCATTTTTATTACCAATTGAAGATGTTTTTTCTATTTCTGGTCGTGGTACTGTTGTTACAGGTAGAATAGAAAGAGGTATTATAAAGATAGGTGATGAAGTTGAAATAATTGGTATAAATGATACAAAAAAATCTATTTGTACTGGTGTAGAAATGTTTCGTAAATTATTAGATGAAGGAAGAGCTGGAGAAAATGTTGGTATTTTATTAAGAGGTATAAAAAGAGAAGAAATTCAAAGGGGTCAGGTTTTATCTGAACCAGGGTCTATAAATCCTCATACTGTTTTTAAATCTGAGGTTTATATTCTATCTAAAGAAGAAGGTGGTAGACATACTCCTTTTTTTAATGGATATCGTCCTCAATTTTATTTTAGAACAACAGATGTTACAGGTACAATTGAGTTATCAAAAAAAATTGAAATGGTTATGCCTGGTGATAATATTGATATTATTGTAACATTGTTTAATCCTATTGCTATGGATAAAGGTTTACGTTTTGCTATAAGGGAGGGTGGAAAAACTGTTGGTGCTGGTGTTGTTACGGATATATTAAAGTAAATATTTATAATTTTTTGTGTATAAATAATCTATTTTAGGTTTTTATGAATAATCAAAGAATTCGTATTAGGTTAAAAGCTTTTGATCATAGGTTAATTGATCAATCAACAAATGAAATAGTATGTACAGCAAAAAGAACAGGTGCTCGTGTTCATGGTCCAATTCCTTTACCTACAAAAATTGAACGTTTTACTGTATTAGTTTCTCCTCATGTTGATAAAGATGCTCGTGATCAATATGAAATTAGAACTCATAAACGTTTGATAGATATAGTTGAGCCAACAGATAAAACTGTTGATGCTTTAATGAAATTAAATTTAGCTTCTGGTGTTGATGTTCAAATTAGTTTAGGTTAATTTTTTTTTATTAAAATTATGAAAAATAAAATTATTTCATTAATTGGTAAAAAAATAGGAATGACTAGAGTTTTTAATAATGATGGTTTATCTATTCCTGTTTCTGTTATAGAGATAAATGATAATATTATTACATGTATAAAAAATTTAAATGTTGATGGTTATAATGCAGTTCAAGTTACATTTGGATTTAAAAAAAATGTTAATAAGGTAATGTTGTCTTATTTTTCTAAAATAGGAATTAATCCTGGTATTGGTTTATGGGAAATTCCTTATTTAAAAGATATACATTTAAAAATAGGTCAAAAACTTTGTATAAATTTATTTTGTGGAATTAAAAAAGTTGATATTACAGGTGTTTCTAAAGGAAAAGGTTTTTCTGGTACTATAAAAAGATGGAATTTTAGTTCACAAGATAAAACACATGGAAATTCTTTATCACATAGAGCACCTGGTTCTATTGGTCAGAATCAAACACCAGGACGTGTTTTTAAGGGTAAAAAAATGTCTGGTCAAATGGGTAATAAATTTGTTACTGTACAAGGATTAAGTATAATTAAAATTTATATAGAAAAAAATATTTTATTAGTGAAAGGATCTATTCCTGGTTTTAATAATTCTATTGTTTATGTTAAATCTTCTATTAAGTAGATGGGGTGTTTATGGATTTTAAATTAATTGATACAGGAGAAAATATTTTTTTGTTGGATAAAGTTTTTAATATTAAATTAAATATGCCTGTTATTCATCAAGTTATAGTATCTTATAGAACAAATATTCGTAAAGGTACATCTGTTCAAAAAAATAGATCAAAAGTTTCTGGTTCTAATAGAAAACCATGAAAACAAAAAGGTACTGGTAGGGCAAGAGTTGGTTCTGTTAAAAGTCCTATATGGAGATCTGGTGGTGTTACTTTTGCATCTAAATATAAAAAATATTTTATGAAAGTTAATAAGAAGATGAGTTCTTATGCTTTAAAAATGGTTTTATCTGAATTAATTAGACAATCTAGATTACATATTTTTAGTGATTTTTTTATTGATAAACCCAAAACAAAACTTCTTTTGTATAAATTAAAAAAATTTGGTATATATAAATCATTAATTATTTTGAGTAATATTGATAATTTTTTATTTCTTGCTTCTCGTAATTTAAATGATGTTTTAGTTTCTAGATTTGATAATATAAATATTATTGATTTAATTTTTTATAATAATGTAATTTTTACTTTTAAATCTATAAAATTAATTGAAAATAAATTAAAATGATTAAAAAATATAATTTTTTATTATTTTTAGATAAGCCTATTTTTTCTAGTAAAGTTTCATATATTTCTAAAAAAAATAATATTGTTGTTTTTAAATTTAAAAATTTTTGTAATAAAATACAGATAAAAAAAGCAATAGAAAAAATATTTAATATTAAAGTAGAAAAAGTTAGAACTTTATTAGTAAAAGGAAAAAAAAAAAAAAGAGGAAAAATTATTGGAAAAACAAAAAAATGGAAAAAAGTTTATGTATTTTTAAAAAAAAAATATAAAATTGAACAAATAAATAATAAAATTAAAAAAAATATTATTAGGTTTTAAAATGGTTGTTATAAAATGTAAACCAACATCTCCAGGTAGAAGACATAAAGTAAAAGTTATAAGTAATAATTTATTTAAAGGAAAACCTTATTCTTCTTTAGTTTATTTTAAAAAAAAAAGTGGTGGACGTAATAATAAAGGTCGTATTACTGTAAGACATATTGGAGGAGGACATAAAAAAAAATATCGTAAAATTGATTTTAAAAGAAATAAAGATAATATTATTGGTTTTGTAGAAAGAATAGAATATGATCCAAATAGATCTTGTTTTATTGCTTTAATTTTATATAAAGATGGAGAAAGAAGATATATTATTTGTCCTAAAAATTTAAAAAATGGAGATATAATTGAATCTGGATTAAATGTTTCTATAAAAATTGGTAATTGTTTACCAATAGGTAATATTCCAATTGGATCATTTATACATAATATTGAATTAATTTCTGGTAAAGGAGGACAAATAGCTAGATCTGCTGGTTCATATGCAAATATTATTGTTCATGAAGAAAATTTTGTTTTGATTAGATTAAGATCAGGTGAAATTCGTAGATTTAAACGTGAATGTAGAGCTACTATAGGAGAAGTTGGTAATTCTGAGTATATGTTACGTGTTTTTGGTAAGGCTGGTTTTTCTCGTTGGTTAGGTATTAGACCTACAGTTAGAGGTACAGCAATGAATCCTATTGATCATCCTCATGGTGGAGGAGAAGGTCGTAATTTTGGTAAACATCCAGTTACTCCTTGGGGTTTTAAAACAAAAGGAAAAAAAACAAGAAGAAATAAACGTACAAATAAATATATAGTTAAAAAAAAATTAAATAGAAATAGAGGTAAAAGTTAAATGACTCGTTCTTTAAAAAAAGGTCCTTTTATTGATATAAATTTATTAAAAAAAGTTGAAAAAGTTTTATCAAATAAAAAAAAAACAACTTTACGTACTTGGTCTCGTAGATCAACAATATTACCCAATATGATTGGTTTAACTATATCTGTTTATAATGGTAAAAATCATATTCCTATTTTTATTACAGAAGAAATGGTTGGTCATAAATTAGGTGAATTTTCTCCTACAAGATTTTATAAAGGACATACTTCTGTTGATAAAAGAATAAAAAAAATTTCTAAAAAGAATAAAGAAGGACAGTAATTATGGATGTTTTTGCTAAATGTTGTTATGTAAGATCTTCTGCTCAAAAAATACGTTTAGTTGCTAATTTGATAAGAGGTAAAAATGTTAATTTGGCTTTTAATATTTTAAAATATACTAGAAAAAAAGCTGCTTATTTGATAAATAAGGTATTAAAATCAGCTGTTTCAAATGCTAAACATAATTATAATTTAAATATAAATAATTTAAAGATATCTAAGATTTATATAGATGAAGCTTCTTTAATGAAACGTATTTTTCCAAGAGCTAAAGGAAGAATTGATTATATTGTTAAACGTACAAGTCATATAACTGTATTTGTTTCTGATAAATTATAAATAAAATAGGTGTTAATAAATGGGACAAAAAGTTAATCCAAATGTTATTCGTTTAGGGATAATTAAATTTTGGAATTCTACGTGGTTTGCAACAAAAAAAAATTTTGCTAAAAATTTAAATAGTGATTTTAAAGTTCGTAATTTATTATTTAATTTTTTGTCAAATGCTTCTGTTTCAAAAATTTTTATAGAAAGACCAGCTAAAAGTATAAAAGTAACAATTTATACAGCTAGACCAGGAATTGTTATTGGTAAAAGAGGAGAAGATGTAGAAAAATTAAGAAAAAAGGTTTCTGATATTACAGGAGTTCCATCTCAAATAAATATATCTGAAATTCGTAAACCTGAATTAGATGCTAAATTAGTTGCTGATAATATTTCTTTTCAATTAGAAAAAAGAATTATGTTTAGAAGAATTATGAAAAGAGTTATTTTTAATGCTATGCGTTTTGGTGCTAAAGGTATTAAAGTAAAAATTAGTGGTAGATTAGGTGGATCAGAAATAGCTAGAACTGAATGGTATAAGGAAGGAAGAATTCCTTTACATACTTTTAGGGCTGATATAGATTATGGTTTTTCACAAGCTTTTACTACATATGGTGTTATTGGTATAAAAGTATGGATATTTAAAAAAGAGATATTAGATAAAAAATTTAATATTAATTTTTATTTAAAAAATAATAAATTTTCAAAGAGAAAAAAAAGAATTATAAATAAACGTAGATATTAAAATAAAAAACAATTGGTAAATTTTTATGTTACAACCGAAAAAAACTAAATATCGTAAGGTTCAAAAAGGTCGTAATAAAGGTTTTTATATTGGTGATAAAATTAATTTTGGTAAATTTGCTTTAAAAGCAGTTACAAGAGGTAGTATTTCTTCTAAACAGATAGAGTCTGCAAGAAAAGTTATTACTCATACTATTAAAAGACAGGGTTTTATTTGGATTAGAATTTTTCCTGATAAACCTATTACTAGAAAACCTCTTGAGGTTCGTATGGGTAAAGGAAAAGGTAATGTTGAATATTGGGTTGCAGTTGTTAAACCAGGAAAAATTATTTATGAATTAGATGGAGTAGATGAATTTATTGCTAAAAAAGCTTTTAAATTAGCTGGTGCTAAATTGCCATTAAAAACTGTTTTTATAAAAAAGGATATATTTTTATGATTAACAAGAAATTATTAATAAATAAAGATGAAGTGGAATTAAAAAAAGAGTTTTTAAATTTATTGAAAGAATATTTTTATTTAAAAATGAAATTATCAACAAATAAGTTAAAAAAAACTCATTTAATTTCTAATTGTAGAAAAAATATTGCTTTTATTAAAAAAATTATATATGAAAAAAAAAAAAATGAAAAAAAAAAATATTTTAAAAGGATATGTTTTAAAAAAAAAAATGGATAAAACTTTAGTTGTTTCTGTTTTAAGAATAAAAAAAAATAAAAAATATGGTAAATATTTAAAAAAAAAAATTAAATTACAAGTTCATTATGATAAAGATGTTTGTAATATTAATGATTTTATTGAAATAAAAGAAAGTCGTCCTATTTCTAAGAAAAAATGTTGAATTTTTTATAAATTAATAAGTAAAAAAATATATAAATAAATATTATTTTATGATTAGAGAAAGATCTGTTTTAAATGTATCTGATAATTCTGGTGCTAAATTTGTTATGTGTATTAAAGTTTTAGGTGGTTCTAAACGTAGATATGCTAATATAGGTAATATAATAAAAATTGTTGTAAAAGAAGTTATAAAAAATAGTAAAGTAAAAAAAGGAGATGTATTAAAAGCTGTTGTTGTTCGTACAAAATTTGGTATTAGAAGAATGGATGGTTCTATTATTAGATTTGATAATAATGCTTGTGTTTTATTAAATGATATTAATGAACAACCTATTGGAACAAGAATTTTTGGTCCTGTAACGAGAGAATTACGTTGTGATAAATTTATGAAAATAGTTTCTCTTGCTCCGGAAGTTATTTAAGCTATTTTTAGGAGTTTTTATATGTCGAATAAATTTCGTATTAATGATAAAGTTATTATTATTTGTGGAAAAGATAAAGGAAAAAGGGGTATAATAAAAAAAATTTTTGTAAAAAAGAAAAAAGTTATTGTTAATGGTATTAATTTGGTTTATAAAAATAAAAAATCTAATTTAGGAGGAATAGTAAAAATTGAATCTTGTATTGATATTTCTAATATTAGTCATTTTTGTTATAATTCTTTTAAAAAATTGAAATTAGGATTTAAATATAAAAATGGTAAAAAGTTTCGTTTTTTTAAAATTAAAAAATTGTAATGTAATTATTTATTTAATTAATAAATATGAGTAAATTATTTAATTTGTATAAAAATAAATCTATACCTTTTTTAGTAAAAAAATTTAGTTATAAATCTATTATGCAAGTTCCTAGATTAATAAAAATTGTTATAAATATATGTATTGGTTTATCTTCTATAGATAAAAAATATTTAGATGATGCTTTTTTTAATTTATCATTAATATCTTCTCAAAGACCAATATTAACTTATGCAAAAAAATCTATTGCTAATTTTAAATTACGTAAAGGTATTCCTATTGGATGTAAAGTTACTTTAAGAAAAAAATTAATGTGAAATTTTTTGGATAAATTTATTTTTATTTCTATTCCAAGAATACGTGATTTTCGTGGTTTTTCTAAAAAATGTTTTGATAAATATGGAAATTTAAATATAGGAATAAAGGAACAAACTATTTTTCCAGAGATAGATTATGAAAAAATAAAGAAAATTCATGGTATGGATATTTCAATTAATATAAATTCTAATAAAATAGAAGAAAATTATGCTTTATTATCTTCTTTTTATTTTCCTTTTATAAAATAAAAAAAAGGTATTATATTATTATGGCTAAAAAATCAATTATAGCTAGAGAAAAAAAAAGATCTTTACTTATAAAAAAATACTTTAATAAAAGATTAAAATTAAGAAAAATTATATCAGGAAAAAATTTTTCTAAAAATGAAAAATGGAATGCTATTGTTTCATTGCAATCTTTACCCAAAGATTCTTGTATTTGTCGTCATAGAAATAGATGTATTATAACTGGTAGATCAAAAGGTTATTTGCGTAAATTTGGATTAAGTCGTATAAAATTTCGTGAATTTGCTGTTCGTGGTGATATACCAGGATTAAAAAAATCAAGTTGGTAATTTTAATATTATTGGTTATTAATATGAGTATGCAAGATCCTATTTCTGATATGTTAACTTGTATTAGAAATGCACAAAAGTGTAAAAAGTTATATTTAAGTATTTCATTTTCTTTTTTTAAGGAGTCTATTATAAAAATTTTTTTTGAAGAGGGTTTTATTTGTGGTTATAAAATATTAAAAAAAAATTTATTTAAAAATATTTTAATAGAATTAAAATATTATTCTGGTATTCCAGTAATAAAAGAAATTATTAGGGTTAGTAGTCCAAGTTTACGTGTGTATAAATCTTGTAAAAATTTACCTTTAATTATGTCTGGTTTGGGTGTTGTTGTTATTTCTACATCTAAAGGAGTTATTTCTGATAGAAAAGCACGTAAATTAAATATAGGTGGAGAAATTATTTGTTATATTTTATAGTATGATTTTAATTTTAGTATGTAATGAATGTATGGTATGTATGATAAAAAAAAGGAAAAATTATGTCTCGTATTGCTAAGAAACCTATTTTTATTCCTGATAATATATTAATTAAAATAAAAAAAAATAAAATATTTTTTTTTAAAGGAGATTTTTCATTTGAGCAAAAATTAAATGTTAATGTTAAATTAAAAATAAAAAATAATTATATTTATTTTAATGTTTTAGATAAAAAAAATTGGGTTTTTGCAGGTACTTTAAGATCTATTATAAATAATATAATTTTAGGTATTAATAATAATTTTAGTAAAAGTTTAATTTTAATTGGTATAGGTTATAAAGTTTTTTTATTTAATAATAATATTTTATCTTTTGTTTTGGGTTTTTCTCATAAAATAGAATATAAAATACCTTTAGGTATAAAAATAATATGTCCATCTTCTAATGAAATAATTGTTTCAGGTTTTAATAAACAATTAGTAGGAGATGTTGCTGCTAAAATAAGATCATATCGTGTTCCAGAAAAATATAGAAAAGGAAAAGGTATACGTTATAAAAATGAAATAATAAGAATAAAAGAACAAAAAAAGAAAATAAAATAATATATGTAGGTATATTGTAAATTTATGTTTAAAAAAGAAAAAAGAAAAAAAAGAGCTAAAAAATTACGTTGTTTATTTAAAAATAAAAATAATTTTAGATTAGTTGTACATAAAACATCACGTCATATTTATGCTCAAATATTATCCAAAGATAGTAAATATGTTTTAGTTTCATCTTCTACATTAGAAAAAAAAGTTCGTTGTGATTTAAATTATACTGGTAATAAAAAAGCAGCTTATAAAGTAGGATTATTAATAGCAAAAAAAGCTATAAAAAAAGGAATTAATAAAGTTGTATTTGATAAATCTGGATTTAAATATCATGGAAGAATAAAAGTATTAGCTGATTCATCACGTAAAAATGGTTTATTATTTTAGATAAAAAATTTTATGAAAAAAAAAGATAATAATAATTATTTAGAAAAATTAGTTTTTGTAAATAGAGTTTCTAAAACAGTAAAAGGAGGTAGAATTTTTTCTTTTGCTGTTTTAACTGTTGTTGGTAATAGAAAAGGTAAAGTGGGTTTTGGTTATGGAAAAGCTAGAGAAATTCCATTAGCAATTCAAAAAGCAATAGATAAGTCATATCGTAATATGATAAAAATTTTATTGAATAAAAATGGTACTTTAATTTATCCAATTAAAGGTTGTCATACTAAATCTATTGTTTTTATAAAACCATCATTAAAAGGAACAGGAATAATTGCTGGTGGTGTAATAAGATCTATATTTGAAGTTGCTGGTGTAAAAGATATTTCAGCTAAAGTTTATGGTTCTAATAATCCAATAAATATGGTTAGAGCTACTATGTCTGCTTTATTTAATATGCAATCTCCTTTTTTTATAGCATCTAAAAGAGGTAAATCTATTAATGATATTTGGTCTTATAAAAAATAATAATATGATAAATAATTATATTTTTTTAATTCAAAAAAAAAGTAGTATTGGTTGTACAAAAAAACAAAAATCAACTTTAAAATGTTTAGGTTTACGTAAAGTTAGAGATTCTGTTTTGGTTATGAATAATAATTCTATTATAGGAATGATAAATATAATTAAATTTATGGTAGAAATAAAATATGTTAAAATTAAATAATTTGTATTTTATTAGAAAGTCTAAAATTAAATCTAAACGTGTTGGTAGAGGTATTGGATCAGGTTTAGGTAAAACTTGTGGTAGAGGTCATAAAGGTCAAAAATCTAGATCTGGATATAAAATTAATAGATGTTTTGAGGGTGGACAAACTCCTTTTCATAAAAGAATACCTAAGTTTGGTTTTAGTAGAAGAAATAATTTTTTTTTAGTTGAATTACCTATATATATATTAAATAAATTTAAAGATGGTGAAAATATAAATATAAATTTATTAAAAAAAAATAAATTAATTCCTTTAAAAACTAAAAAAGTTAAATTTATATTAACTGGTAATTTATTAAAAAAAATTAATATTTGTGATAAAAATATTAATATTTCCAAAGGTGTTAAAAATATTTTAATATCTTTTAAAGGTAAAATTTGTTAATTTATATTTATTTATTTATTTTATTGGATTGATACTTCAAAATATGTTATTAAATATATTTAGGAAAAATTTATATGAATTATATAATAGATTATTTTTTATTATTTGTTATATTTTAGTTTTTCGTATTGGTAGTTTTATTCCAATTCCTTGTTTAAATATGTTTTATATATATAATTTAGATGTTGTTTATGAATATAATTTATTAAGTTTTTTAAATATATTTTTTAGTGGATTTTGGTTTTATTATTCTATTTTTTCTTTAGGTATTATGCCTTATATTTCAGCATCTATAATAATTCAAGTATTAACAATAATTTATCCTTTTTTTATTAGATTAAGAAAAAGTGGTATATCTGGACATTATAAAATTAGTGAATATACACGTTATACAACTTTATTATTATCATTATTACAATCACCTATTATAACATTCAGTTTATTTAAATTTAATATTTTAAAAAAAGTATTTTTTTTTAGTAATAAAATTAATTTTTATTTTATTTCTACTATTTGTATTGTTACTGGAACAATATTTTTAATGTGGTTAAGTGAACAAATATCTGAAAGAGGAATTGGAAATGGAATTTCTATTTTTATATTTATTAATATAATTTATAATTTACCTAATATAATTATAAGATCATTTAATAAATTTTATTTTAATATTTTAAATATTTTAAAATTAATATTTTTAATATTTATGATATTATGTATTGTTTTATTTATTGTTTTTATTGAACAATCAGAAAGAAAAATATTGGTTTATTATGCTTCTAGTAGAATTTTTAGAAATAAATATTCTTTATTATCTTTGAAAGATACATATTTACCATTAAGATTAAATGTTACTGGTATTTTTCCTGCAATTTTTTCTTCTAGTTTTGTTGTTTTTGTATATATTTTTTTTTGGTGTATTAATTTTTTTTTTAGTAAAAGAATTTTAAATGAAATGATTTATTTTTTTTATCCAAAAAGTTATTATTATTTTATATATTATTTATTATTAGTTATATTTTTTTGTTTTTTTTATTCTATTTTAGTTTTTGATTCTAAAGAAATATCTAATAATTTAATGAAATCTGGTGCTTATATACCTGGTATAAGACCTGGATATAATACTTATTATTATATTTATAAAATAATTATTCGTTTATCTTTATTTATTTCTTTTTATATTTCTTTTGTTTGTTTTTTTAATGATTTTATTAATGAAGTTGTAGGAATATATTTTTATATTGGAGGTACATCATTATTAATTGTTGTGGTTGTTATTATAGAATTTATATATCAAGTTAAAGCTTTAATTATTTCTAATCAATATTTATCTATTTTAAAAAAATCAAAAATATTATAATATTTATAAAAAAATAAACAAGGTGTAAAATGAAAGTAAGGGCTTCTATAAAAAAAATTTGTCGTCATTGTAAAATAGTAAAACGTAATGGTGTTGTTCGTATTATATGTAATAATGATCCCAAACATAAACAACGTCAGGGTTAATAATTATTTAAAAAATTTAGGAGTTTAATTTGTGGTTAGAATAGCTGGTATAAATATTCCAGATAATAAAAGAATTTTAGTAGCTTTATCTTATATTTATGGAATAGGTGTTTCTAGAGCTAAAAAAATTTGTATATTAAGTAATATTGATTTAAATATTAAAGTAAAAGATATTAATAATAATAAATTAAATTTAATAAGAAAAAATATTTCAAATTTTGTTTTAGAAGGAGATCTTCGTAGAGAAGTTATGTTAAATATTAAGAGATTAGTTGATATTGATTGTTATAGAGGTATTCGTCATACTAAAAGTTTACCTGTTAGGGGTCAAAGAACAAAAACTAATGCAAAAACTTGTAAAAAAAGACGTAAATTAAAAAGAAAATAATTTTTGTTTATATGGAAAAAATATAATGTCTGATTTTTCAAAAAAAAAAAAGAAAAAAATAAATAGAAATATAATTGATGGTATTGTTTATATTAATGCATCTTTTAATAATACAATTATTACTGTTACAGATATGAAGGGAAATGTATTATGTTGGAAAACTTCAGGAGGTTCTGGTTTTCGTGGTTCAAGAAAATCAACCCCTTTTGCTGCTCAGATAGCTACTGAAAAATGTTCTGAAATTATAAAAGAATATGGTATTAAAAATTTAGAAATTATGGTTAGTGGTCCTGGTCCTGGTCGTGAATCAAGTATAAGAACATTAAATTCTGCTGGTTTTCGTATTAAAAATATTTCTGATATTACACCTATTCCTCATAATGGTTGTCGTCCTCCAAAAAAAAGACGTGTTTAAATATAAATAAATGAAAGATAAAAGAAAAGGTATTATTAAATAATGGCTAAATATTTAGGTTCAAAATTAAAGTTAAGTCGTAGAGAAGGTACTGATTTATTTTTGAAATCAGGTATTCGTAATATTGAATCAAAATGTAAAATAGATCGTATTCCAGGTCAACATGGTTATAAAAAAAGTAGAATATCTGATTATGGATTGCAATTACGTGAAAAACAAAAATTGCGTCGTATTTATGGAATATTAGAAAAACAATTTGTTAATTATTATAAAAAAGCAGTACGTTGTAAAGGAAATACAGGAGAAATTTTATTACAATTAATAGAAAGAAGATTAGATAATGTTGTTTATAGATTGGGTTTTGCATCAACAAGAGCTGAATCACGTCAGTTAATAAATCATAAATTAATTTTAGTTAATAATAATATTGTTAATATTCCTTCTTTTTTATTAAATCCCAATGATTTGATAAAAGTTATTGAAAAAGCCAAAAGCCAATATAGAATTAAATATTCTTTAGAATTATTTAAACAAAGAGAACATTTTGATTGGTTAGAAACAAATATAAAAAAATTAGAAGGTATTTTTAAATATATTCCTGATAGGAAAAGTTTTGCAGCTGATATAAATGAACATCTTATTATAGAACTTTATTCTAAATAAAAAAATGGAAAAAGATGATATGTGTTTTTCTGTATTAAATTTTATAAAACCTAAATTAGTTAGTGTAAAAAATATTTCATATAATTGTTATCAGATTATTTTAGAACCATTAGAAAGAGGATTTGGTCATACATTAGGAAATATTTTTAGACGTATTTTATTATCTTATATACCTGGTTTTGCTGTTACTGAAGTAGAAATAGATGGTATATTACATGAATATAGTGTTAAAGATGGTTTATTAGAAGATATAATGGAAGTTCTTTTAAATTTGAAAGGATTATATGTTAAAGTAAATGGAAATAAAAAAGAAGCTATTTTATTTTTAAATAAAAAAGGTATAGGTCCTGTTTTAGGTTCTGATATAACTTGTGAAAAAGAAGTTGAAATTATTAATTTAGATCATGTTATTTGTAATTTAACTGATATTAATTCGTCAATAAATATGCGTATTAAAGTTAATTTAGGTAGAGGTTATGTATCTGCTGTATCAAGAATAAATGAATTAAAAAAAAAAGATATATTACCTATAGGTAAATTATTTGTTGATGCTATGTTTAGTCCTATAGAACGTATTTCTTATAGAGTTGAATCAGCTAGAGTTGAACAAAGAACAGATTTGGATAAATTAATAATAGAAATGGAAACTAATGGAACATTAGGACCAGAAGAAGCAATAAGAAAAGCAGCTAATATTTTAGTTGATCAATTAGAATATTTTATTGATTTTTGTGATGTTAATAAAAATAAAGTTAAAGATAAAAAACCAGAATTTAATCCTGTTTTATTATGTCCTGTTGATGATTTAGAATTAACAGTAAGATCAGCTAATTGTTTAAAGGCAGAATCAATACATTATATTGGTGATTTAGTTCAAAAAACAGAAGTTGAATTATTAAAAACACCCAATTTAGGTAAAAAATCTTTAACTGAAATAAAAGATGTTTTAGCATCTAGAGGTTTAACATTAGGTATGAGATTGGAAAATTGGCCTCCAAGTGATATATTAGAAGATTAAAAATAAATAAAATAAAGGAAATTAATAATAATGCGTCATAAAAAAAAAGGTCGTAAACTTAATTGTTCATGTAGTCATAGAAAGTTAATGTTTAGAAATATGATAAATTCTGTTATTAAATATGAATATATTAAAACAACTGTATCAAAAGCAAAAGAATTACGTTATTTTTTAGAAAAAATAATTTCTTTATCTAAAAAAAATAATTTATCAAATAAACGTTTTATATATTCTAAAATTAGAAATAAAAAAAATATATATAAATTATTTTTTATTTTAGGTCCTAGATTTATTGATTGTTGTGGTGGTTATACTAGAATAATAAAATGTGGTTTTCGTAATGGTGATAATGCTCCTATGGCTTATTTAGAAATTTTAAATAAAAATTAATTTATATTTTTAATAAAAAAATATGTTAGTAAAAGATGATTTTCATTTATATTGGATGCGTTATTGTTTATTTCTTGCTAATAAGTCATTCATTAATAATGAAATTCCAGTTGGATCAGTTATAGTATTAAATAATGTTTTAATTTCAGAAGGTTATAATAAATTAATTTATAATTCAGATAGTACATGTCATGCAGAAATAATTGCTATAAGAAAGGCTAATAAAATACTTAATAATTATAGATTAAACAATTTTTCTATTTATGTTACTTTAGAACCTTGTTTAATGTGTTTAGGAGCTATTATTTATAATAGAATAAAAAATTTGATTTATGGTGTTAAAAATAATAAAAATAATGTTTTTTATTTTTTAAAAAAAAAAAAATATTTAAAAAAATTAAATATTTATTCAGGTTTTTTAGAAAATGATTGTTTATCTTTATTAAAAAAATTTTTTAATAAAAAATGTAGAAAATAATATATAAGATAAGTATAATAATATATTTATTATTTTTTAATTTAAATAAAATTAAAATATTTTTAAAATAAAATGATTTTTTTTCAAGAAATAATATATAAATTAAAAAATTATTGGTCTAATATTGGATGTACTATTGTTCAACCTATAAATTTAGAAATTGGTGCTGGTACTTTTCATCCAATTACTTTTTTTAATTCAATAAAAGGAAATTTTTCTTTTTTTTCTTATATTCAATTATGTAAAAGACCAACAGATGGTAGATATGGATTTAGTGTAAATAAATTACAAGAATATTATCAATTTCAAGTAATTATAAAACCATCTTTTTTAAATGTTAAAGATTTATATTTAAATTCATTAAAATATTTAGGTATAGATTTTAATTTTTGTGATATACGTTTTATTGAAGATAATTGAGAAAATCCTACTTTAGGTGCATATGGAATTGGTTGAGAAGTTTGGTTAAATGGTATGGAAATAACACAATTTACTTATTTTCAAAAAATGGCTGGTATAAATTGTGATATAGTTACAGTAGAAATAACTTATGGTTTGGAAAGAATATCTTTATATTTACAAAATATAAATAATATATATGATATTATTTGAAATAAAAATAAATATGGTGTTGTAAAATATGGTGATTTTTTTAAAAATAATGAAAAAGAAAAATCATATTATAATTATAATTTTTCTAATATTGATTTTCTTTATTCTTGTTTTAAAATTTATGAAAATGAATCTATTAGATTATTAAATTTGGAAAAACCATTAATTATGCAATCTTATAATTTTGCTACTAAAGCTGTTAATTATTTTAATTTGTTAGATTCTAAAGGTTTTTTTTCTAATATAGATAAAAGAAATTTTGTTTTACGTATTAGATTATTATTTAATAAAATTGCTAGAAAATATATTATTTAAAATTTATTTTATGTATAAAAATAATAATTTGTTAGTAGAAATAGGTACAGAAGAATTACCTATTAAAAATTTAGTTGGTATAGGAAAAGATTTTGTTAAATATTTTTCTTTTGAATTAAAAAAAAATAAATTTAATTTTTTTAAAATAAAATATTTTATTACATTAAATAGGATTTCTTGTTTAGTTTTTAATTTAAAAATAGATAAAATTAATAATGAAAAATTATTAATTATACCTAAAATATTAAAATTTTCTTTAATTAGATTAAGTTTAAAAAGAGAAACAATGAAATGGGGAAATAATAATTTTTCTTTTATTAGACCTATTAAAAATATTATTATTATGTTAGATAATTTTGTAATAAAAGAAAAATTATTTGGAATAAAATCTAATAATATTTCTTATTGTAATAAAAATACAATAAAATCTAGTATTATAATTGATAATGCAAATAATTATGTTTATTGTTTATTTAAAAATGGAAAAATAATAGTAAATTATAAAGATAGAAAAAATAAAATAAAAAAATTTTTATTTAATTTATCTTTAAAAAAAAAATTATATTTTAAATATAAAAAAGAATTTTTAGATATTGTTACATCTTTAGTAGAATTTCCTGTTTGTATTTTGTGTAATTTTAATAAAAAATATCTTTTTTTATATGAAAAAATAATAATATATATTCTTCAAAAAAAATATTATTTTTTTCCTGTTTTTGATAATAAAAAAAATATATCAAATTATTTTGTAGTTATATCTAATGCTAATGTATATAAAAA
This sequence comes from Candidatus Stammera capleta, assembly GCA_036689315.1. Classification (GTDB taxonomy): domain Bacteria; phylum Pseudomonadota; class Gammaproteobacteria; order Enterobacterales; family Enterobacteriaceae; genus Stammera; species Stammera capleta_W. The sequence continues at coordinate 61,986 of CP144790.1, forward strand.
AAATTATAATTTAATAAAAAAAGGTTATGAAAAAACAATAAATTTAATATTTAAAGATATTTTATTTTTATTAAAATTAGATAGAAAAATTCCTTTTTATAATTATTTAAAAAAATTAAAATTTATTTCTTTTCATGAAAAATTAGGTTCTTTATATGATAAAACAAAAAGAATACAATTAATTTGTAAATTTATTGTTAATTATTTAAATATAAATTTAAATAAAAAAATTTTATTTAAATCAATTTTATTATCTAAATGTGATTTAGCTACTTTTTTATATAAAGAATATAATGATTTAAAGGGAATTATTGGTATGTATTATTGTTTATTGGATGGTAAAAATAAAGAAATATGTTTAGCTATAAAAAATCATTATTTACCTAAAAATTACAATGATAATTTTCCTAAAGATATATATAGTAATATTATTTCTTTTAGTGATAAAATAGATACAATTGTTGGTATTATGTTATTGGAAAATAAAAAATATATTATTTTAAATAAAAAAAGTAATGATCCTTTTTTTTTAAGAAGATTATCATCTTTAGTATTAAAAATATTATTATTTAATAAATTTAATATAAATTTTATTGATATAATAAAATTTTCTGTTTCTTTATTTAAAAAATTTTTAGTAAATAAATCATTAATAAAAAAAATAGTTTTTTTTATTTTTAAAAGATGTTTAAATATTTTTATTAATCAGGGTTATAAAAAAAAAATAATAATTTCTTTTTTAAATTTAAAAAATTTTGATATTTTAGATATAAAAAAAAGAATGGATGTTTTATTATATAAAAATTTTTTTAATAAATTTAATTGTTTAATATTATTTAGTAAAAGAATAAAAAATTTTTTAAATAAAAATATTTGTTATGATAAAAAATATATTTTTTCTAAAAAATTATTAATAAAAAAAGAAGAAAAAGATTTATATGAATATATTGTTTTTTTAGAAAAAGAAATATTTTTTTGTTATAAAAATTATAATTATAAATATATAATTAATTTATTGTTTTTTTCTTTAAGTAAATTAATTTATTTTTTTGATAATGTTAGAATTAATGTAAATAATATAAAATTAAAAAATAATAGAATTATAATTCTAAAAAAAATATTAAAAATTTATTATTCATTTTGTGATTTTTCAATTTTTTATTAAAAATTAGATATTGTTTTTTCTATTATTCCACCTCCTAAACATATATTTTTTTTGTAAAAAACAGCAGATTGTCCTGGAGTTACAGCAAAAATAGGTTTTTTAAAATATATATTAAAATATTTATTTTTTTTTGGATATATAATACAATTTTTTTCTTTTTGTTGATATCTTACTTTAAGTTTACAAAATAATTTTTTTTTTATATTTTTTAAATGTATTAAATGAATTTTTTTAATTTTAATTCCATAAGAAAATAAAAATTTATTTTTTTTTCCTTCAACAACTCAAATTACATTTTTATGTATATTTTTTTTAAATACAAAAAAAGGTTTTTTTTTTGTATTTTTTATTTTTATATTTAAATTTTTTCTTTGTCCAATAGTATAATAAAATAATCCATTATGTTTTCCTATTATATTATTTTTTATATCTAATATATATCCACAATTATTGGGTATATATTTATTTATAAATGTTTTAAATTTTTTTTTACCTATAAAACATATACCAGTAGAATCTTTTTTTTTATAATTAATTAAATTAATATTTTTTGCTATTTTTCTTATTTTTTTTTTTTTAAAATAACCTAAAGGAAATAAACATTTTTTTAATTGTTTTTGATTTAATGTATATAAAAAATAACTTTGATCTTTTTTTTTGTCTTTACCTTTTAATAATAAAAATTTATTTTTTTTATTTAAATGTTTTATAACATAATGACCAGTTGAAATAAAATTTGCTTTTAATATTTTTATAGAAAAATTTAAAAATAAATTAAATTTTATTTTTTTATTACATAAAATATCAGGGTTTGGTGTTTTTCCTTTTTTTTGTTCTTTTATAAATATTTTAAAAACTTTATTTCAATATTCATATGAAAAATTTATTTTTATAAGTTTAACATCTAAATGTTTACATATATTTTTAGAATCATTAAAATCAATTTTTGAATTACAATTTTTTTCATTATCATCATTTTCTCAACTTTTTATAAATACACATTCAACTTCATATCCTAATATTTTTAGTATTCAAATAGTTACTGAAGAATCAACTCCTCCAGATAAACCAACTATAACTTTATATTTTTTAATTATTTTGTATTTCATTTAATTATTTTATTTATTTATAAATAAAAATTTTTTATTATTTAAATTCATTATTATTCCTAAAATAGACATAATTGATATCATTGATGATCCACCATAACTTATTAAAGGTAAAGGTATTCCTACAACAGGTATTAATCCACTTGTCATACATATATTAGTAATAATATATAATGTAAAATTTATTGTTAATCCTGATTTTAATAATTTATTAAAATAATTTTTTTCTGTTATTGATATATAAAAACATCTTATTATTAAAATAATATATATTAAAAATATAAAAATTATTCCCAAAAAACCTAATTCTTCAGATATTATTGAAAATATAAAATCTGTTATTATTTCAGGAATAATATTTGATCCTTTAAATAAACCTTTACCTAATATACCACCAGAACCTATAGCTATTTTAGATTTATTAATATGATATCCAGATCTTAAAGGATCTTTATATGAATTAATTAAAGTAAAAATTCTTTTTTTTTGATAATCATGTAAATAATATTTTCATATTATTGGAATAGATAATATTAAAGTAATTAAATATTTTATTATTTTATTTTTATTTATTCCTTTTAAATATAATATATTAAAACCAGAAATAAATATTAATATTGATGTTCCTAAATCTGGTTGCAACATTGTTAATAATGTTGGTAATAAAATTATAAAAATATAATTTAATTTTTTTTTTATTTTTTGTGATAATACAATTGGTAATATAATTTTCATTATTTCTGATGGTTGAAAATTAATAATTCCAATATTTAACCATCTTTTAGAACCTCTATTTATATTTTTATTAAAAAAAACCATAATTAAAAAAATGTTATTTATAATATATAAAAAAAAAATATTTTTTTTTATAAATGAAATATTTATTTTTGACATAAAAATCATAGTTATATTACCAATAATAATTTGTATTATTCTTTTTAGTGTAATATATATATTTTTATTACTAGCACTAAAAATAAATATAATACTAATTAAAGATAATATTATTATGCAAAAATATATAATTATATCTATATTAAAAAAATATTTTTTTATATTTTTCATTATTTTTTTTAATTTAAATTAAATAATTAAATTATTATTTAATAATATAAAATTTATTATTTTTCTCATTATTTCTCCTATTTTATTATTTTTTTCTCCATGTTCTAAAATTAAAGTAATTGCAAATTTGGGTTTTTTGTATGGTAAAAATATATTCATTAATTTATGATCTTTAAGATTATATTTTATTTTAATATTTTTTAAATATCTATTTTTTTGATTTTTTATTGATGAAACTTGTGCAGTACCTGATTTTGCTGCAATTTTATATTTTATTTTTTTAAAATCATAAAAAGCTGTTCCATTTTTTTTATGAGCAACACCATACATACTTTTTTTTATTAAAAAAAATAAAAAATTAGATATATTTTTTATTTTTTTAGATATATATATATTTTTTTTATTTTTTAATAAATGAAGAGTATTAATTTTTCCATTATTTATTAATATTTGTAAAGAATTATTAATTTGTATTGGTGTTGAAGATAAAAATCCTTGTCCTATTCCAATAGAAATAGTATCTCCTTTATACCAAGGTTTTTTATATTTTATTTTTTTTCATATTTTATTAGGTACAAAACCTTTATTTTCATTAGGTAAATCTATTTTTGTTTTTTCACCATATCCAAAATTTTTAATTCATTTAATTATTTTATTTATACCTGAATTATAAGCTAATTGATAATAAAATAAATCTGATGATTCTTCTATTGATTTTTTTATATCAATTAATCCATGACCTCATTTTTTCCAATCATAATATATTTTATTAGATTTGGGTAATTTCCACCATCCAGGATCAAAAATAGTTGATTTTTCTGTTATTATTTTTTCTTGTAAAGCAGAAATAGCAATATATGGTTTTATTGTTGATGCTGGTGGATAATTTTCTTGTATTACTCTATTTATTAGAATTTTATTTTTATTATTTAATATTTTTTTTATTTGTTTTTTTTTTTTTTTTATAAATATATTTGGATTATAACTTGGTGTTGATATTATTGATAAAATTTCTCCATTTTTAATATCTGATATTATTAATGAAGAAGTATTTTTATTTTTTGTTAATAAATTAAAAATAAATTTTTGTAAATAAATATTTATTGTTAATTTAATATTTTTACCAGGAATACTTTTTTTTATTATTTTTATTTTAAAAATATTTCCATTTTTATCTATATATATTTTTTTTATTCCAATTTTTCCTTGTAATAAATAATTATAATATTTTTCTATTCCAGTTATTCCATATTCTATTTTTTTATTAAAAAAATATCCATTTATATAAATTTTTTTTTTATTTTTAGATATATAACCTAATAAATGAGATAAAATTTTTTTATATGGATAATATCTTTTATATTTATTTTTTAATAAAAAATTAATAAAAATATTTTTATTATTATAAAAATTAAATATATCAATAATATTTAAATTTGTTTTTAATTTTATATTTTTATTTATATTAATATAATTATTTAATTTTATTAAAAATAAAATAATTTCTTTTTTATTTAATTTTATAAATTTTTTTATTTTTTTTATATTTAATAAATTATTATTTAATTTATTATATTTATAATATAAATTATAAGTTTTTTTATTTATAGCTATAGGAATATTATTATTATCAAAAATAATACCTCTAGATGGAATTATAGGTATTTCTTTTGTATAATTTTTTTCATTTAAGAAATAATATTTATTATAATTTTTTATTTGTAATTTATATAAATTACATAATATAATTAATAAAAATATTAAAATTAATATATAAATATTAATAATTTTTATATTTAATTTATTTTTATAATTTATATTATAAAAATATTTTAAATTTTTATATAATTTAAATTTAAAAATCATAATTAATAAATTTTATATTAAAATAATAATATTTTTATTTTAATATATATTTTTATTAAAATATATAATTTTTATTGAGAAAAATGTTAAATATTAATCCAACAAAAATAAAAATATGGTCAGAAATAAAAAATCATTTTAATAATATTAAAAATGTTAGTTTATTAGATTTATTTAAAAATGATAAAAAAAGATTTATAAATTTTTCATTATTATTTAATAATAAAATATTAGTTGATTTTTCAAAAAATAATATAAATAAAAATACTTTAATTTTATTTTTTAAATTATTAGAAGAAATGAATTTAAAAAATTTTATAAAATTAATGTTATTAGGAGAAAAAATAAATTTTACTGAGAATAGATCAGTTTTACATATTTATTTGAGAGATATAAAAAAAAAATTAATAAATGATATAATAGATAAAAAAAATATATATTCATTTGTTAATAAAAATTTATTGAAAATAAAAAAAATTAGTAATTATATAATAAAAGGTAAATGGTTAAGTTTTTGTGGTAAAAAAATAAAAAATATTGTAAATATTGGTATTGGTGGATCAGATTTAGGACCAAAAATGGTAAATAAAGCTTTATCAGATTTTAAAAATCATATTAAATTATATTATATTTCTAATATTGATACTAATGATATTTTTAATATATTAAAAAAATTATCTCCTAAAGATACTTTATTTATTATTTGTTCTAAAACATTTACAACTATTGAAACAATATTAAATGCAAAAATAGCAAAAAAATGGATATTAAATTTTTATAAAAATGATAAAAAATCAATTAATTATCATTTTATTGGAATATCTAATAATATAAAAAAAGTTATTAATTTTGGTATAAATAAAAATAATATTTTTTTTATTCCTGATTGGGTAGGTGGTAGATATTCTTTATTTTCTTCTGTTGGTTTATCAATATCATTATCTATAGGTTTTTCTAATTTTTTAAAATTATTAGAAGGTGCAAATGATATGGATATTCATTTTTTAAATAGTGAATATTATTGTAATATACCTATTATTTTAGCTATTATAGGTATATGGTATAATAATTTTTTTAAATATGATACAGAATCTATATTAATATATAATGAATATTTATCTTATTTTCCTTTATTTTTACAACAATTAATTATGGAATCAAATGGTAAAAATATAGATCGTAATAATAAATTTATTACTGAATATAAAACATCTCCTGTTATTTTTGGAGGTACTGGTACAAATAGTCAACATTCATTTTTTCAATTTTTATATCAAGGTACAAAAATTATTCCATGTGATTTTATTGCTTCTATTAAACATAATAAAAATAATAGTAAATATTATTTAAGATTAATTTCTAATTTTTTTGCTCAAACAAAAGCTTTAGCTTTTGGTAATAGTAATAATTTATATTTAGAAAAATTTAAAATAATTAAAGGAAATAGACCAAGTACAACTATATTATTAAATGAGATAAATCCATATAATTTAGGTTCATTAATATCAATTTATGAAAATAAAGTTTTAGTACAGGGATTTATTCTTAATATTTCTAGTTTTGATCAATGGGGTGTTGAATTAGGTAAAAATATATCAAAAGATATTTATTTATATTTAAATAATAAAAATAAATTTTATAATGATAAAAATAAAATAGATAATTCAACATTTAATTTAATAAAATTTTTTAATAAAAATTATATTTATTAAGGTAGGTTATTTTATATGGCAAATAAAAAATCTTCTAAAAAAAGAATTTTAATTAGTAAAATAAGAAATAAAAGAAATATGATAAAAAAATCTATATTAAAAACATATATAAAAAAAGTAAAAAAATATATTAAAGAAAATAATAAACAATTAGCAATAAAAGAATATAAGATTTTTCAATCATTTTTAGATAAATTTTCATGTAAAAAAATAATTCATAAAAATAAATCTTCTAGATATAAATCTAAATTTATTAAATTAATAAATAAAATTTAAAATTTTTTTGTTTTATATATTTTTTTATTTTTTAAATTTAATATAGAAAGATATCCTCCAAAATAACAACCAGTATCTAATCCTATATAATTATTTTTTTTTTTTATATTTTTATATAAATATAAAGATGACCAATGACCAAAAATTATTGTATATTTTTTTAAATTTTTATTTTTTAAGTAAAACCAAGGAATAAAATATTTATTTGTATTTTGGTTTATATTTTTTTTTTTAAAATCTAATTTTTTATTTTTATAATAAAAACGCATTCTTGTTAATGAATTTATAGTAAATGAAATTTTTTCTATAAAATTCATTTTTTTTTTTCATATATTAGCTTTATTATTATTGTAAATTTTTTTAAATAAAACAGGAAATTTTTCTATATTTGATATAATTTTTTTAGTTTTTATATTATATTTTTTTAATGTTTTTATATTTCATTCAAAATGTATTCCTGCATGTACCATTATTATTTTTTTTTTTTCACATATTTTTATTAAATTTTGATTTTTTAACCATAATATTATTTTTTTAAATTTTGTAGTTTTTAAAAAATTTAATAATTTTTTATCTAATAATGATTTTTCTTTAAAATAAGTTATTTTTATTAAAGTTATATCATTATTTCCTAAAACTATATTTACTTTTTTTCTTATTTTATATATAAATTTTAAAACTTCTATTGATTTAGGGCCTTTAAATATTAGATCTCCAGTGATCCATAATTTATCTTTTTTAAAATTAAAATTTACTTTTCTTAAAAGATATTTTAATTCATCATAACATCCATGTATATCTCCTATTATATATGTATTCATTTAATTTATATAATTAATTAATTTAATAAAATTTTTAATAGATAATTTTTCAGCTCTTATTTCTGGATTTATATTTAGTTTTTTTAAATTATAAACATTTATTATATTTTTTAAATTATTTTTTATTTTTTTTCTTTTTTTTATAAAAGAAAAATAAATTATTTTTTTTATATTATTTATTTTTTTTATTTTTTTTATATTATTATTTGGTTTTAAAACTAAAAAAGAAGAATTTACTTTTGGTTTTGGATAAAAATTTATATTTTTAACATCAAATATTTTTTTTACATCAAAAAAAATATTAGTAAATATACTATTTTTAGAATTTTTTTTTTTATTTAATATTAAATTATTTGCAAATTCAGTTTGTACCATTATATGAATATCTTTTATTATTTTATATGATTTTATTAATTTTATTAATATTTTTGAAGATATATTATATGGTATATTTCCAAATATTCTAAATTTTTTTTTTTTTAAATTAAAATATTTAAATAAATTAAAATTTAATATATTAATATTAAATATTTTTATATTATTTTTTATTTTTTTTTTTAATATTTTTATTAAATCTAAATCTATTTCAATAGAAGTTATATTATTTGTATATTTAATAAATTCTTGTGTTAATTCACCTTTACCTGAACCAATTTCAATAAAAAATTGATTTTTTTTTGGATTTATTGTTTTTATTATATTTTTTATTATTTTTTTGTTTTTTAAAAAAATTTGTCCTAATTCTTTTTTTGCTATCATATTAGAATATAAATATTTTTTTTTATACAAATATTCTATTTTCTCCTTTTCCATAAATATTTTCAATACATCTATAACATATATTATTTTTTATTTTTTTTACATAATTCCAACATCTTAAACATTTTTTATTATATAATTTTTTATATTCTATTTTAAAATTATTATTTTCATTTAAGTTAATATTATTATTTTCTTTTATATCTAAATCTGAAACAATAAAAAAATATTTTAATTCATTTTTTATATTTTTTATTTTTTTTATAAATTTTTTATTTGTATATATTATTATTTTTATTTCTAAAGATGAATTTATTATTTTTTTTTTAATTTTTTCTTCTATTAATTTGTTAATTTTTTTTTTAATTTTAATTAATGTATTAATTATTGATATATATTTTTTTTCATTTTCTTTAAAAAAAAATAATTTATTAAACCAATTACCTAAAAAAACAGATTTTTCTTTTTTTCCTGGTATATAATTTCATATTTCTTCTGCTGTGAATGATAATATTGGTGATATCCATTTTACTATTGAATTTACTAATAACCACATTGTTGTTTGTGCACTATAAAAAGGAATTGTATTTTTTTTTATAGTATATTTTCTATCTTTTATTACATCACAATAAATAGAACTTAAATAATTTACACAAAAATTTATTATTTCTTTTGTTACAAAATTAAATTTAAATTTATTAAATAGTTTTATTATTTTTTCTTGTTTTTTTTTTGTTTTATGAATTATCCATTTATCTATAATTAATAAATTATTTTTTTTTATTGAATTTATATCTGGTTTAAAATTTTCTAAATTTGAAATTAAAAATTTAATTGTATTTCTTATTTTTCTATATAATTCTGTTGTTTTTTCTATTATTTTATTTGATATTTTTATTTCATTATTAAAATTTGTTGATGCAACCCATAATCTTATTATATCTGAACCAAATTTATTTATTATTTTTTGTGGTTTTATATAATTTTTTAATGATTTTGACATTTTTTTTCCATTTTCATCAACTGTAAATCCATGACTTAATATTTTTTTAAATGGAGAACCATTATTTATAATAGTATGTATTAATAAAGATGACATAAACCAACCTCTATATTGATCTGATCCTTCTATACATAAATCAATATAATTATTTTTTTTTTCAAATTTTTTATTTATTACAGAAAAACAAGTTGATCCTGAATCAAACCATACATCTAATGTATCTAATACTTTTTCGTAATTATTTTCTTCTTTACCTAATATTTTTTTTTTTGATAAATTTAACCAATAATTAGGACCATATTTTTTTATTTTAGGAATAATATAATTTATTATTTCTATTGTTTTAGGATGAATTTTTTTTGTTTTTTTATTTATAAATATAGTTAAAGGAGTACCCCAAAATCTTTGTCTTGATATACACCAATCAGGTCTATTATTTATCATTTTTTTAATTTTTTTATATCCCCATAAAGGAATTCATTTTATTAATTTTATTGTTTTTAATATTTTTTCTTTAATATTTTTTTTTATATTTATAAACCATTGAGGAGTTGTTTTAAATATTAAAAATATTTTATGTCTCCAACAAAATGGATATTTATGTATTATTTTTTTTTTTACAATTATATAATTTTTTAATTTTTTAATTATATATTTTTCAGCTTTTTGTATTGTACATCCATATATATCTTTTATATAAGGATAATTAATATATAAACCATTATTATCAATTAAATTTAATCCTTTAATTTTATATTTTTTTGATAAATAAAAATCTTCTTCACCATGTTGAGATGCTATATGAACAATTCCTGTTCCTTTTTTTTCTTTTATATTTTTATTAAAAATAATAGGAATTTTTTTTTTTGATATTGGATGTATTGCAAATAAATTTTTTAAATATTTTCCTTTTATATTATATTTTTCTTTATATTTTATTTTAATATTTTTAAAAAAATTATTTTTTAATTTTTTAGATATTAAAATTATTTTATTTTTTGATTCATAAAAAGAATATATAATATTAGGATGTATTGCTATTGCACAATTTCCAGGTATTGTCCATGTTGTTGTTGTTCATATTACAAAAAAAATTTTTTTTTTATTATTTTTTATAATATTATTATTTATTTTAAATAATATATATAAAGAATTTGATTCTTTATTTTTATATTCAATTTCTGATTCTGATAATGAAGATTTACAATTTATACACCAATATATAGGTTTTTCTTTTCTTTCTAATAAATTAAGTTTTATTATTTTTTTAAATATATTTATAGTTTTTGAAATAATTTTATAATTCATTGTTTTATAATTATTATTCCAATCAGCTAATATACCTAATCTAATAAAATCATTTTTTTGTTTTTTTATTTGTTTTTTTACATATATTTTACATTTTTTTTTAAAATTAATTATTTGTGATAAAGTTTTTATTTTTTTATTTTGGTTTTTTTGTATTTCTAATTCAATTGGTAATCCATGACAATCTCATCCAGGAATAAATTCTATATACATATTCATATAATTTTTTACTTTTATTATTATATCTTTTAAAATTTTATTTAATGCATGTCCAATATGTATATTTCCATTTGCAAATGGAGGACCATCATGTAAATAAAATTTATTTTTATTTATTTTATTTTTTCTAATTTCATAATATAATTTTAATTTATTCCATTTTTTTAAAATTAATATTTCTTTTTGTTTTAAATTTGCTTTCATTGGAAAATTTATTTTTGGTAAATTTATTGTTTTAGTATAATTTATTTCTTTTTTCATATAATTTTTATATATTAATTTTTATTATTTTTATATTTTATTATATATATATATTATTATTAATATATTTAATATTATTGAATAATAATTTATTTATTAAATAAATATAATTTATTTTTTTTTAGTTGATATTAAAAAGTAAGTACTTATATCATTTATATAGATGTTTTATTTTTTTTTATAAAAAAAATTTTTTAATTTATTAAAGGATATTTATATGAGTAAAATAATAGGAATTGATCTTGGTACTACAAATTCATGTGTAGCTATAATGGATGGTAATAAAGCTAAAGTATTAGAAAATTCAGAAGGTGATCGTACTACTCCATCAGTAATTGCATATACTCAAGATGGAGAAATATTAGTTGGTAAAATAGCAAAACGTCAAGCAATAACTAATCCTAAAAATACATTATTTGCTATAAAAAGATTAATAGGTCGTAAATTTATGGATAAAGAAGTTCAACGTGATGTAAATATAATGCCTTATAAAATAATTTCTGCTAATAATGGTGATGCTTGGATTGAAATAAAAGGTAAAAAAATAGCTCCTCCACAAATTTCAGCAGAAGTTTTAAAAAAAATGAAAAAAACAGCTGAAGATTATTTAGGTGAAAAAATAAATAAAGCTGTAATAACAGTTCCTGCTTATTTTAATGATACTCAAAGACAAGCTACTAAAGATGCTGGTCGTATAGCTGGTTTAGATGTTGAAAGAATAATAAATGAACCAACTGCTGCTGCTTTAGCTTATGGTTTAGATAAAAATAAAGGCACTAGAACTATAGCAGTATATGATTTAGGTGGTGGTACATTTGATATATCTATAATAGAAATAGATGATGTTGATGGAGAAAAAACTTTTGAAGTTTTAGCTACTAATGGAGATACACATTTAGGAGGTGAAGATTTTGATAGTAGAATAATTAATTATTTAGTTTCTGAATTTAAAAAAGATTATAATATTGATTTATATAATGATTCTTTAGCTATGCAGAGATTAAAAGATGCTTCAGAAAAGGCTAAAATAGAATTATCATCAACAAATAGTACAGAAATAAATTTACCTTATATAACTGCTGATAATTCTGGACCAAAACATTTGAATATAAAAATAACTAGAGCTAAATTAGAATCATTAGTTGAAGATTTAGTTATTAAATCAATAAATCCTGTAAAAATAGCATTAAATGATGCTAAATTAGATATAAAACAAATTAATGATGTTATATTAGTTGGTGGTCAAACAAGGATGCCTTTAGTTCAGAAAAAAGTAGCAGATTTTTTTGGTAAAGATCCAAGAAAAGATGTTAATCCTGATGAAGCTGTAGCTATTGGTGCTGCTGTTCAAGGTGGTGTTTTATCTGGAAATGTTAAGGATGTTTTATTATTAGATGTAACACCTTTATCTTTAGGAATAGAAACAATGGGTGGTGTTATGACAACTTTAATAAATAAAAATACAACTATTCCTACAAAACATAGTCAAATTTTTTCTACTGCTGAAGATAATCAATCAGCTGTTACTATTCATGTTTTACAAGGAGAAAGAAAAAGATCAAATGAAAATAAATCTTTAGGTCAATTTAATCTTGATGGTATAAATCCAGCTCCAAGAGGTGTACCTCAAATAGAAGTAACTTTTGATATAGATGCAGATGGTATATTACATGTTTCAGCTAAAGATAAAAATAGTGGTAAAGAACAAAATATAACAATAAGAGCATCATCTGGTTTAAATAGTCAAGAAATAGATAAAATGATAAAAGATGCTGAAATTAATTCAGAAAATGATCGTAAATTTGAAGAATTAGTTCAAGTTAAAAATCAAGGAGATCATTTATTACATACAACTCGTAAACAAATAACAGAATTAGGTAAAAATATTCCAATAGAAAATAAAAATGAAATAGAAAAATTATTATTAAAATTAGAAAATGATCTTAAAGGAGAAGATAAATCTAAAATAGAATCTTCTATTCAAGAAATAATACAATTATCTAGTAAATTAATGAAATATAAAAAAGATAATTTAAATAAAAGTAAATTTAATAATAAAAATGTTAAAGATAGTTCTGTTGTTGATGCAGAATATGAAGAAGTTAAAGGTAAAAATAAAGATAAAAAATAAAATATATTTATTTTTTTAGAGATTTATAATAATTATGGAAAATAAAAATTATTATGATATTTTAGGTATTTCAAAAGATTCAAATGATCGTGAAATAAAAAGAGCATATAAACGTTTAGCTATAAAATATCATCCTGATAGAAATAAAGGTAATAAAGAATCAGAAGAAAAATTTAAAGAAATAAAAAAAGCATATGAAATTTTAAGTGATAAAAATAAAAGATCGATGTATGATCAATATGGTAATTCTGCTTTTAATCAAGATAATAGTTCTTTTTCTTCTGATTTTAGTTTTAGTACATCTAGTGATTTTGGTGATATTTTTGGTGATGTTTTTGGTGATATTTTTGGAACTAAAAAAAGAACTAAAAATAAAAAAAAAGGTTCTGATATTTTATATGAAATGGAATTAACTTTAGAAGAAATTTTTTTAGGTATTTCTAAGGAAATTTCTATAAATGTTATTCAAAAATGTAGTGTTTGTAAAGGAAGTGGATCAAGACCTGGTAAAAAAAAAAGAGTATGTCATACTTGTAAAGGTAATGGTAATATACATATGCGTCAAGGATTTTTTTCTATTCAACAAACATGTCCAACATGTAATGGTTCATGTTTTATTATTAGTAATCCTTGTTATATATGTAATGGTAATGGAACTGAACGTTCTATAAAAAAATTATTTGTTAAAATACCAGCTGGTGTTGATAATAATGATCGTATACGTTTATTAGGTGAAGGTAATTATGTTGATAATGAATCTTTACCAGGAGATTTATATATAAAAATAAAAATAAAAAATCATTCTATATTTAAAAGAGAAAAAAATAATTTATATTGTGAAGTACCTATTAATTTTTCTTTGGCAGCTTTAGGAGGTGAAATAGAAGTTCCAACTTTAAATGGAAAAATAAAAATAAAGATTCCTCCTGAAACTCAAACTGGTAGATTATTTCGTATTAGAAATAAAGGAATAAAATCAGTAAATAATAATTATATAGGTGATTTATTATGTAAGGTTATTGTTGAAACACCAGTTAATCTTAATAATTATCAAAAAAAATTATTATATGATTTAGGTTTTAGTTTAAAGGGAAATAATAGAGGATTAATTAATAATCCTAAATCAAAAAGTTTTTTTGATCGTGTTAAAAAATTTTTTAATGATATAACAAAATAATTATAAAAATAAAAAAATTATTTTTTTATATATAAATAATTATTTATTATTTTTTTTTTTATTAATTATTTATATATAGGAAAATTTTTACATATTTTTATTATTTTTTTTTTTAAATATATATAAAGATAATTATTTTTTTTTTTTTTTAGTAATTTACATATTATTTTTGCTATTTTTTTTGATTCTAATTCTTTTATACCTCTTCTAGTTATAGCTGATGTTCCTATTCTTATTCCTGATGTATTTAATGAATTTTGTATATCATTAGGAATAAAATTTTTATTTACATTTATATTTATTTTTTCTAATTTATTTTGTGCATATTTTCCTGTTATATTTTTATTACTTAAATCAATAACAAATAAATGACTATCTGTACCATTTGAAATAATTTTAAAATTTTTTTTTTTAAATTGTTTTACCATTATTTTTGAATTTTTTATTACTTGTTTTTGATATTTTATAAAATTTTTATTTAATGCTTCTTTAAAAGAAATAGCTTTAGCTGCAATAATATGCATTAAAGGACCACCTTGTGTTCCAGGAAATACAGATAAATCAATTTTTTTACATATTTTTGTATTTTTTTCTTTTGATAAAATTATTCCTCCTCTAGGTCCAGATAAAGTTTTATGTGTTGTTGTTGTAACTATATGTGCATATTCTATAGGATTTGGATATAATTTTGCAGCTACTAATCCAGCAATGTGAGACATATCAACTAATAATATGGAATTATATTTATCTGCAATAAATCTAAAAATTTTTCAATTACAAATTCTTGAATATGATGAAAAACCAGCTATTATTATTTTAGGTTTATATTTTTTTGTTAGGTATTCTATTTCTTCATAATTTATTTCTTCTTTATTATTTAATCCATATGTTTTAGATTTATATATTTTTCCTGATATATTAAATTTAGATCCATGTGTTAAATGTCCTCCATGATTTAATTTCATTCCTAATATTGTATCTCCTGGTTTTAATATTGCATTATATACAGCAAAATTTGCTTGTGATCCTGAATGTGGTTGTACATTAACATAATTTGCATTAAATAATTTTTTTGCACGATCTATTGCTATTTTTTCTATTTTGTCTATATATTTACATCCACTATAATATCTTTTTTTAATATATCCTTCAGCATATTTATTTGTTAATTCTGATCCTTGTGCTTTTAATACATTTTTACTTGCATAATTTTCTGATGCTATAAGATTTATATTTTTTTCTTGTCTTTTTTTTTCTAAATCAATAAAATTAAATATTTTATCTTTTAAATAATTATTCATTATTTATTCTCATATTTTTTTTTTTATAATATGCTTGTACATATAATAATTCTAATGCTATTGTTGCTGCTGTAAGTGATGTGATATTTGATATATCATATGGTGGTGATACTTCAACTATATCAATTCCTATTAAATTAATATTTTTTAATTTTCTGATTATTTTTAATATTTTATTTGTATTTATTCCTCCAATAACAGGTGTTCCTGTTCCTGGTGCATAAGATGGATCTAGACAATCTATATCAAAAGTTAAATATGTAGGTTTTTTTTTTGTTATTTTTTCTATTATTTTTATTATTTTATTTGTTTTTGTTTTATTTATTTCTTCTGATGTAATTATTTTAAATTTATTTTCTTTATTTATATAAGTTCTTATTCCTAATTGGATAGTATTTTCTTTTTTTATTAAATTTTTTTTTTCTGCTTGATAAAAAACAGATCCATGATCAAAAATATTTTTATTTGGATAAGTATCTGTATGTGCATCAAAATGAATTAAAGAAATTTCTTTATATATTTTTTTATAAGTTTTTAATATAGGTAATGTTATATAATGATCTCCTCCAAAAATAATTAATTTTTTTTTTTTTTTTAGTATTTCTAATAAAATAATATCTATTTGTTTATTTAAATCATTTATATTTCCAAATTCATATATAAGATCACCAATATCAGCAATTTTTAAAATTTTATTTAAATTAAAATTTCAAGGTCATTTTTTTTTTTCTCATATTAAATTACCTGATGCTTCTCTTATATTATTAGGTGCTAATTTACATCCTGATTTTCCTGAACAAGTTATATCACAAGGTATTCCCATTATTAATGTATCAAAATTTTTATATGTAATATAATTGTTTATTATTAAAGGATATCTCATAAATCCAAAAAGATTTGATGTTAATGATTGTTCTTTTTTTATATTTATCATTTTTATTCTAAATATGTTTTTTTTTTTAGTAAATTTTTTATTTTATCAGAAAATTTTTTATTTTTTTTTATAAAATTTTTTATTTTTGAATAATTTATATTTGTTATTTTTAAAATATTTTTAATATTTTCGTTTTTTAAAATATTTATTTTTTTATATTTTTTTTTTGATAAATATATTAATATTGTTTTTGTATTTCCAAATAAATTATGATTATTTCCTAATATATTTTGATAAGCTCCTATTAAAAAAAAAATAATTTTTGTTTTTTTATTTTTAAATTTTTGTAATAATAAAAAATTATCTGTTTTATTTTTATTTATATATTTTTTTATTATTCCATCTGAATCACATGTTATGTCTAATATTTTATTTTTTTCTGGTTTTTTTTTATTTAATCCATTAATTGGTAATATAGGAAATGTTTGTTTTATTCCCCAAGAATCTGGTATAAATTTAAATAATGAAAAATTTATATGAATTTTATTTGAGTTATATATATCTATATCTTTTTTTTTATTATTATTTTTTTCTAATTTATATTTTTGTATATAAATAATAATATTATTATATATTTTTTCTATTCATGATTTTTCTTTTATATTATATAATCCATTTTTAAAATATTTTTTTATTTTTTTTATTATATAGTCTAATTTTTTTTTATTTTTAAAATTATATTTTTCTTTTTTTATTTTTATTCAATTTATTCATAAATCTGTAATTAATTTATATTTTTTTTTATTATTTTTAATTGGTATTTTAATTTTATTAATTTTTTTTTTTTCAATATTTATTATTTCTGTAATTAATATTTCATGGTGTGCTGTAATATATCTTCCTGATTCTGTAATTATATTTGGATTAGGTATTTTGTTTTTTTTACAATATTTTTTAAATATTTTTATTATTGTTGATGTATATATTTCTATATTATAATTTATTTTATTTTTATTTGAATAATTTATAGCTAAACCTCCACCTATATCTATATATTTTATTTTTATTTTATAATTTTTATATAAATCAATATATATATTTATTATTTCTTTTAAATATTCATTTATATATTTTATTTTTTCTATTTGTGTTCCTAAATGACAATGTAATAATTTTATATTTTTAATTTTATTTTTTTTTTTTAGTTTTTTTATAATTTCAATTATTTGTGAAGAATTTAGTCCAAATTTTAATTGAAGTTTATTTTTTTTTCTATTTGTTTCTATTGAATTTAATTTAATTCTAATTCCAATATTTATTTTGTTATTATTTAAAATATTTATTTCTTTTATTTTTTCTATTACTAAAAATATTTTATGTTTTAATTTTATTGCTAAATAAATTAATTTTATATAAATTTTATCTTTATATCCATTACATATTATAGTTATTGGTTTTATTGTATTTATTAATATAGCCATTAATTCAGATTTTGATCCAGATTCTAATCCTGTTTTGTATTTTTTATTTTTTAATATTGATTTAATTATATAATAGTTTGGATTTACTTTTATTGGATAAATTAATTGATAATTTCCTTTATATTTATATTTTTTTATATTTAAATTAAAATTAAAATTAATTTTTTCTATTCTATTTATTATTATTTGTGGAAAACAAATTTTAATAGGTAATTTTTTTTTTATTTTTAATTTTTTAATTAAATTATTTAAATCTAATAATTTTTTTTTTTTTTTTTTGTATATACATACACAAATATTTCCTTTTTTATTAATATAGAAATGTTTTTCTGACCAATTTTTTATATTGTAAATGTTCATTTATTATTAATTTTTAATATAATTTATAAATTTTTAATTTTTTTTATATTTTTTTTATTTATTTTATGAAAATAATATTTATTATTTTATAATAAAATAAAAATAATAGTATAATTTTTATTAGGAAATAATAATGAATAGATCATATTTTTTTACTTCTGAATCAGTATCAGAAGGACATCCTGATAAAGTAGCAGATCAAATATCTGATGCTATTTTAGATGAAATAATAAAACAAGATAAATTTGCTCGTGTTGCTTGTGAAGTTTATATTAAATCAAATATAGTTATTGTTGGAGGTGAAATAACTACATCAGCTATAATTGATATAGAATTTATTGTTAGAAAAACAATAAAAAGAATTGGTTATGATAATAATGATATTGGTTTTAGTTTTGATTCTTGTGCTGTTTTAATTATTATAAGTAAACAATCTAAAGATATTATGTCAGGTATAAATAGAAAATCATTAATGAATCAAGGAGCAGGAGATCAAGGTATAATGTTTGGTTATGCTTCTAATGAAACAGATGTTTTTATGCCTGCACCAATAATATATGCACATCGTTTAGTATATAAACAAGCTAAATTGAGAAAAAAAAAAATATTACCTTGGTTACTTCCTGATGCTAAAAGTCAAATAACTTTTATTTATGATAATAATAATATAGTAGGAATTGATTCTATTGTATTTTCAACACAACATTTAGATTGTGTAGATTATAAAACAATAAAAGAATCAGTTATGGATGAAATAATTTTTACTGTTATTCCTAAAAAATGGTTAAATAAAAATACTAAATATTTTATTAATCCAGCAGGTAAATTTGTTATAGGTGGTCCTATAGGAGATTGTGGTCTTACAGGAAGAAAAATAATTGTTGATACTTATGGTGGTATATCTAGACATGGAGGAGGTGCTTTTTCAGGAAAAGATCCATCTAAAGTAGATAGATCTGGATCTTATGCTGCTAGAAATGTTGCTAAAAATATTGTTGCTGCAGGTTTAGCTGATAAATGTGAAATACAAATTTCTTATGCTATAGGAATAGCATTTCCTATATCAGTTATGATAAATACTTTTGGTACAGAAAAAATATGTTTAAAATTATTAAATAAAATTATAAATAATGTTTTTGATTTAAGACCAGGAAATATAATAAAAGAATTAGATTTATTAAAACCAATATATTTAAAAACATCTTGTTATGGACATTTTGGTAGAAATGAATTTTCTTGGGAAAATATAAATAAAGTTAATATTTTAAAAGATTTTTTAAAAAAAAAAAAATAATTTTTTATTAATATATATTTTATTATATATAATCTAACATATATTTTGCTGTTGGATAACATGTAAATATATTTTTATTATATTTTTTTAATATATTTATTATTTTAATTTTTAATTGATAATTATTTACTACAATAAAATCTTTTTTTTTTATTTTTAATAAAAATAAAGAAATATTGATTTTTTTTTTTTTTATTATTTTTTTATTTTTTATTTTAAAAAAATAAATAATATTATTTTTAATATATATTACAATATAAAAATTATAAATTTTTTTTATTTTTATAAATTTATAAAATATAATTTTAAATGATGATATTTTTAATATTTTTATATTATTAAATTTTAATTTAAATAATGATGCAATAATATTTGTTATTCTTAAACCAATAATACTTCCTGGTCCTTTATTTATAATTATATAATTTATTTTTTTTAAAGGTATATTATAATTTTTAATTATATTGTTTATAATTACAATTGTATATTTACTATTTCTTTTTGGAGTATATTTATATTTAATAAATATATTTTTTTTGTAAAGAATAGCTACAGATATAAAATCTGTAGATGTTTCTATTGCAATAATATTTTTTTTATTCATTTATTTTTTAATTAAATTATTTTTAATTATTATTTATAATAACTATAATATTTAATATGTCAAATAAAATAAATTTATTAAATTTTACTAGAAAAGATCTTAAATTATTTATGCATAAATTTACTAAAAAAAAATATATTTCAGATCAAATTATGTTATGAATATATAAAAATTATTGTACAAATATTTTATTAATGAATAATATTAATTTAAATTTAAGAAAAAAATTAAATAAATTAGTATATATAAAATTACCTAAAATAATTAATACTAAAATATCTATAGATGGTACTATAAAATGGTTATTATGTGTTAATAATGATTACATTGAAACTGTTTTTATTCCAGATAAAAATAGAAATACTTTATGTATATCAACACAAGTAGGTTGTTCTATGGGTTGTTTTTTTTGTGAAACATCTAAAAATGGTTTTATTAGAAATTTAAATGTTTCAGAAATAATAGGTCAAGTTTTATTAGTTTTTATTTTAATAAAAAAAAAAATTATTAAAACATTTATTTATATTACAAATATAGTTTTTATGGGTATGGGTGAACCTTTATTAAATTTTTATAATGTTATTAATTCTATAAAAATAATGTTAGATAAATTTGGTTTTTATTTTTCTAAAAGAAAAATTGTTATATCTACTTCAGGTATTGTTCCTAATATATATAAATTAATAAAATTTGTTGATGTTGTTTTAACTATATCTCTCCATGCATCAAATGATATTTTAAGAAGTAAAATTATGCCAATAAATAATAAATATAATATTAATTTATTATTTGATTCAATAAATTTTTATGTTAAAAAATCTAAAGCAAATAAAGGATTTTTTAATATTGAATATATTATGATTAAAAATATAAATGATAATATTATTAATGCATATGAATTAGTTAATTTATTAAAAAATATTCCAAGTAAAGTTAATTTAATTCCTTTTAATGAAACTTCAAATTCTATTTTTAATAGGAGTATAGATAAAAAAATTTATATTTTTAAAGATGTTTTAATTAAAAATAATATTTTTTGTTATATAAGAAAAGTTAGAGGTTTTGATATAAAGGCATCTTGTGGACAATTATCTAATATAGTAAAATAAAATAAATTTATTTTTATTATTTTTTGTTATTATGAAAATTAAAGAAAATTTAATTAAAAAAAAATTAAATTCATTAGGTTTTAAATTAATAAAAGCTAGAAAATTAATGTCTTTATCTAAAAAAGATATTTCAAATAAATTATGTTTAAATATTAAAATAATAAATTTTATTGAAAAGGATTTAATTCCAGATAATTTACCACCTGTTTTTTTTATAGGATATATAAAATTATATTCTAAATTAGTTAATTTATCATTAGATGATTTTTTATTAAATTTTAATAAAATAAATGATGATTATTTTTATTATTTAAAAATAAAAGTAAAAAAAATAAAATTAAATAATAATAAAAATTATAAATTATTATTTTTTTTATTTTTAATTTTAATATTTTTAATATTATTTATTTTAAATAAAATTTTTTTTTTTAAATATAGATAAAGATAATTATTTTTTTTATTTTATAAAAAAAATACTTAAAGTATTTTTTTTTAAATAAAAAAAATTTAATATTTATTTTTATATTTTTTTTATTAATTTTTATTATTTATATGAATAAATTTGAAATTAAATCTATTAAAGGTATTTGTGATTATTTACCTAAAAATATATTATTATATCAATATATAGAAAATTGTTTTAAAAATATTGTTGAATGTTATTTTTTTAAAGAAATAAGATTTCCTATTATTGAATATACTTCTTTATTTAATAAAATAATTAATAATTATGATAGTATAAAAAAACAAATGTATTCTTTTTATGATAAAAATAAAATTAATATTAGTTTAAGACCAGAAGGAACAATTGGTTGTATAAAATCTTATATAAATAATAAATTATTTTTAAATAAAATATATAATAAATTATGGTATATAGGTCCTATGTTTAGATATGAAAAACCTCAAAAAGGAAGATTTAGACAATTTTATCAAATGGGTCTTGAAATTTTTAGTTATGATAATTTAGAAATAGATGTAGAATTAATTTTAGTTATTAAAAGATTTTTTAATAAAATTGGTGTTTTAGATAATTTAATATTAGAAATAAATACAATAGGTTCAATATTAGATAGAAAAAAATATATATCTTTTTTATTATCATTTTTAAAAAAAAATAAATATATAAATAATAATAAAAAATATTTTAATCCATTAAGATTATTAGATAGTAAAAATAAAAATATAGTAAAATTATTAAATAGTTTTCCTAAAATGTTTGGTTTTATTAATAAAGAATCAAAAAAAAGATTTAATAATTTTTGTAAAATTTTAGATAAATTTAACATTAAATATAATATAAATTATAATTTAGTTAGAGGTTTAGATTATTATAATGATTTAGTTTTTGAATGGAAATGTAATAAATTAGGATCTCAAAGTACAGTTTGTGCTGGTGGTAGATATAATAAATTATCTAAATATTTATTTAATTTATATATTCCAGCAATTGGTTGTGCTTTTGGTTTAGAAAGATTATTTATTATTTTAAATAATAAAAATAATAAAAAAGAATATATAGATATATTTATTATTTCTGTATTAAAAAAAAAAAATAAATTATTATGTTTATTTTTAATGGAAAAATTATTAAATTTTTATCCTAATTTAAAAATTAATATTGATTATGTTGATAAAAAAAAAATAAATAAAAGTATATTATGTTCATTAAAACTAAATATTAGTGTTCTTATTATTTTAGGTAAAAAAGAAATAGATAATAATTTTATTACTTTAAAAGATATAAAAAATAATAAACAATATATTATTTATATTAATTTAAATAATAATTATTTTTTTAATGATATATTAAATATATTAAATAAAATTTTATATAAGTAATTTTTTTTTAAATAATGTTTACATTAGCAATTGTTGGTCATATAAATGTAGGAAAAACTAGTTTTTTTAATATTTTAACTAAAACAAATTATTATTATATTTCAAATAAACAAAATTTTAGTTTTGATTTTTTTTATGGTATTTGTTTTTTTAAAAATAAATATTGTATTTGTATAGATACATGTAGTTTTTTAAATTTAAATATATTAAAAAAAAATAAAAATAAATTAAATAAATATATTTATGATAAATTTATTTATGTAGCTAAAAATGTTGATTTTATTTGTTTATTAGTTGATATAAATATAGGTTTAATTGAAGAAGATATTTTATTATTTAAATTTTTTTTTAAATATAATAAAAATATAATATTAATTATTAATAAAATAGATTTATGTTGTAAAATTGATTTTTATAATAATATATCTAGTTTTAATTATTTAGGTATTAATAAAATATATAATTTATCTATAAAAAAAAAAATAGGAATTTCTGTTTTTATAAAAGATTTATTTAATTTAAAAAATAAATTTTTTTATAATAAAAAAAAAAATTTATTTTATTTTAAAGAAATATTATTATTATGTAATAATTTAGATGTTTATTATAATTATTTAAATTATTTATTTAATAATAATAATTTAAATTTAAAAAAAGAAAATAAATATTTAAATTATAAAAATATAATAAAAATTATAATTATTGGTAAACAAAATGTAGGTAAATCTACATTTTTAAATTCTATTTCAGGAATTAATAGATCTTTTGTTGATAATTTTTATGGAACAACAAAAGATTATATTTTTTTATATAAAAAAATATATAATATATTTTATTGTTTTATTGATACTCCAGGATTTATTAGATATAAAGGTAAAAAAAAATTATATTTTTTAAATAAATTTTTTTATAAATTTTTTGATTTAAAAATAATATTTTATATAGTTGATATTTATTATGGAATATCTAAATATGATTTATTTTTATTAAATTTTTTTTTAAATAAAGGTAAAATTGTTTATTTATTTTTTAATAAATGTGATAAAATAAAAAATTTTAATAAAAAAATTTATAAATCTATATTATTAAAAAAATTTGATTTTATAAAAAGAATAAAATTGAGTTTTATTTCAGCAATAAATATAAATAAATTAAAATTAAAAAATTTATTTATTTCAATAAATAAAAATTATATAAATATATTTATTAAAAAAATAAATAGTTATTTATTAACTAATATTTTAATATTAGCTAATAAAAATTTTATAGAAAAAAATAATGTTAATTTTAATTTAAAATTAAAATATGCTCATATTGGAGGTTATTATCCTTT
Source organism: Candidatus Stammera capleta (assembly GCA_036689315.1). Classification (GTDB taxonomy): domain Bacteria; phylum Pseudomonadota; class Gammaproteobacteria; order Enterobacterales; family Enterobacteriaceae; genus Stammera; species Stammera capleta_W. Next base: position 87,056 of record CP144790.1, read on the forward strand.
TACTATAATAATTCATGGAAAAAATATAAATTTAATAAATAATTCTTATAAAAAATATTTATGTAATTTTTTTATTAAAAATTTAAATATTTTTGGTATAAATATTTTTTTAAAATTTAAAGAAATATCTAATTAATATTTAATTATATTTTTATTTTGACAATCGCTGTTAATATTAATTTAATAGAGGAAAGTCTGGGCTCCTAAGGACAATGTGCCAGATAACATCTGGAAAAAATAATTTATATATTTTTATGAAAAGTACAACAGAAAATAACCGCTATTTTTTTTAGTAAGGGTGAAAAGGTGTGGTAAGAGCACACCGCATTAAACTAGTAATAGTTATGGCTGTGTAAACTCCACATGGAGTAAGGTAAAAATAGAATATAAAATATCTATATTATTTATAAATATAAAATAAATATAGAAAAATATATTAGTCCGTATATATATTTTTTTATTCTTGGTATACTGCTTGAGCTAATAAGTAATTATTAGTCTAGATAAATGATTGTCTTGTTTTTATAAAAAACAAACAGAACCCAGCTTATAAATTAAAAATATAAATTAAATATTTAATTTTTTTAATATATTTTTTTTATATTTTATTAAATTTTTAAAAAAATTAATTTTTAAGAGAAATAAATAAATGTTAAAAATTTATAATAGTATAAGTAAAAAAAAAGAAATATTTTATTCTATTTATAAAAATAAAGTTAATATTTATGTTTGTGGTATTACTGTTTCTAATTTTTGTCATGTTGGTCATGGTCGTACTTTTTATTTTTTTGATTTAATGATTAGATATTTAAATCATATTGGTTATAAAACTAAATATGTAAGAAATATAACTGATATTGATAAAAAAATTATAAAAAATATGGAAAAAAAAAAAATAAATATATATAATTTTTTATATAAATTTATATGTGATATGAATATTAATTTTAAAAAAATGGATTTTTTAAAACCTAATTATGAACCTAAAGTTTCTAATTATATTAATTATATTATTTATTATATTTCAATTTTATTAGAAAAAAAATATGCTTATATTTCGTATAATGGTGATGTTTTATTTTCTATAAAAAAATTTAATAAATATGGTTGTTTATTTAAAAAAAAAATAAAAAAAATAAATAATGATTTTGTTTTATGGAAATTAAATAAAAATAATTTTGGTTGAAATTCTCCTTGAGGTTTTGGTATACCTGGTTGGCATATTGGTTGTTCTGTAATTAGTAATATATTTTTTTTAAATAAAATAGATATACATGGAGGTGGTTCAGATTTAATTTTTCCACATCATGAAAATGAATTTACTCAATCTAAATCTTTATTTGGTAATAAATTTATTATTAATTATTGGGTTCATTCAGGATTAGTTTTATATAATGAAAAAAAAATGTCTAAATCAGAAAATAATTTTTTTTTATTAAAATTTTTATTAAAAAAATATACAACAGAAGTAATTAAATATTTTTTTATGTCTACTCATTATAGAAAAAATATTTATTTTGATTTTTATAGTTTAGAAAAAGCTAGATTAACAGTTAATAAAATTTATTTATCTTTACAAGATTTAAAATTAATAATAAATTTATCTAAAAATGATTTATTTTCTTTTAAAGATTTTGATAATGAGTTTTATAAGTTTATGAATGATGATTTTAATATACCTAAAATATATATTTTATTTTCTTATATTGTTTCAGAAATAAATAAATATAAAAATAAAAATTTTTCTTTAGCTAGTAAATTGGGTTATAAATTACGATATTTAGCAAATATAATAGGTTTTTTAAAAAATGATTGTTTTTATATTTTAAAGAATAAATTAAATAAATATAATAAAAATAAAAATTTATTTTTAATAAAAAAAATAAATACATTAATTTTAGAAAGATCAAAAGCAAGAGAAAAAAAAAAATGGAATAAAGCTGATATTATTAGAAAAAAATTATATAAGCTAAATGTTATTGTTAAAGATAAAAAAGATAATACTACTGATTGGTATTTTTTTTAGTTAATAAAAATTTTTATAATTATTTATTTATATTATATAAATTGACATTTTTTATAAAATAATGATATTATTTTTATATTAATTAATATATTTGTTTTTTTTTACGCTCTTAGCTCAGTAGGATAGAGCAGCAGCCTTCTAAGCTGTAGGTCACAGGTTCAAATCCTGTAGAGCGTGATAATATTTTTATTAAGTAATTATATTTTATTTTGCTGGCTCTTCTATAATTTAATTATTTTTAAAAAATCGGACAGGTTTGTAAAAAAGCATCCGTATTAATTATAATTATTGATAGAAGTAAGCTAGCAAATTTTATTAAAAAGGATTTTTTATTAATGATATTTTTAATACATCTTCTATATATTCTATAAAACATATTTTTAAATTTTTAATTATGTTTTTTGGAATTTCTTCTAAATCTTTTTTATTTTTCATTGGTATTAATACTTTTTTTACTCCTCCTCTTAATGCTGCTAATAATTTTTCTTTTAATCCTCCTATTGGAATTATTTGTCCGTGTAATGTTATTTCTCCAGTCATTGCTATATTTGCTTTTACTGGATTTTTTGTTAAAGTTGAAACTAAAGAAGTACAAATAGCAACTCCAGCACTTGGACCATCTTTAGGTGTTGCACCTTCAGGAACATGTACATGTATATCTTTTTCTATATAAAAATTTTTATCTATTTTTAATATTTTTGCTATAGATCTAACAACAGTTAAAGATATTTGTATTGATTCTTGCATTACTTTTCCTAATGATCCAGTATAATTTAATTTTCCTTTTCCTGGTACACATTTTGATTCTATTGTTAATAAATCTCCTCCAGTTTCAGTCCAAGCTAAACCAGTTACTTGTCCTATTTTATTATTTATTTCTGTTTTTCCAAAATCAAATTTTTTAATTCCTAAATATTTTTTTATATTATCATTATTTATGATAATTTTTTTTTGGATTTTTTCTATTATTATTTTTTTTACACATTTTCTACATATTTTAGATATTTCTCTTTCTAAATTTCTTACTCCTGATTCTCTTGTATAATATCTTATTATTTCTGTTATTGATATATCTTGAATATAAATTTCTTCATCTTTAAGTGCATTTATTTTTTTTTGTTTTGGTATTAAATATTTTTTAGCTATATTTAATTTTTCATCTTCAGTATATCCATGTAATTTTATTATTTCCATTCTATCTAATAATGGTAAAGGAATATTTAATATTGAGTTAGCTGTAGCAATAAACATTACATCTGATAAATCATAATCTATTTCAATATAATGATCATTAAAAGTATTATTTTGTTCTGGATCTAAAACTTCTAATAGAGCTGATGCAGGATCTCCTCTAAAATCCATAATTATTTTATCTATTTCATCTAAAAGAAATAGAGGATTTTTTACTTTTGTTCTTATTATTTTTTGTATTATTTTTCCAGGCATTGCACCTATATATGTTTTTCTATGTCCTCTAATTTCAGCTTCATCTCTTATTCCACCTAAAGACATTTTTATATATTTTCTTCCAGTTGCTATTGATATTGATTTACCTAATGAAGTTTTACCTACTCCAGGAGGTCCAATAAAACATAAAATAGGACCTTTTATTTTATTAGATCTATTTTGAACAGCTAAATATTCAAGAATTCTTTCTTTAACATGATTTAAGCCAAAATGATCTATATCTAATATTTTTTTTGCTTGTATTAAATTTTTTTTTATTCTTGTTTTTTTTTTCCATGGAATTTGTATTATCCAATCAATATAACCTCTTAATACGGAAGCTTCTGCTGACATTGGTGACATCATAGTTAATTTATTTAATTCTGATTCTATTTTTTCTTTTGTTTCTTTAGGTATTTTTGTTGATTTTATTTTTTTTTTTATTATTTTATATTCATTTGTAATTGAATCCATTTCATTTAATTCTTTTTGTATTGCTTTTATTTGTTCATTAAGATAATATTCTTTTTGACTTTTCTCCATTTGTTTTTTTACTCTATTTCTTATTTTTTTTTCTATTTTTAAAATATCTATTTCTTCTTCCATTTTTTTCATTAAAAATTCAAGTCTTTTTTTTATGCATGAAATTTCTAAAACATGTTGTTTATCTTTTAATTTTAGATTCATATGTGATGAAATTGTATCAGCTAATCTTTCAGCATTATTTATATTATTTAATGAATTTAAAACTTCTTTAGGTATTTTTTTATTTAAATTTATATATGTTTCAAATTGATTTAATGTTACTCTAATTAAAATTTCTAATTCTTTTTTTTTATATTTTTTTGGTAATAATTCTTCTATTAATGCTAAAAAATAATCACCTTTATCTTTTATTTTTATTATTTTAGCTCTATTTATACCTTCAATTAATATTTTTACTGTACCATCAGGTAGTTTTAACATTTGAAGTATTGATGATATTGTTCCTACAGAAAAAAAATCATTTATTTTAGGTTTATTATTTGATGCATTTTTTTGAGCAACTAATAAAATTTTTTTTTTTTTTTTAATCGCTAAATCTAAACATTTTATAGATTTTTTTCTTCCTATAAATAAAGGTATTATCATATGAGGATATACAACTACATCTCTTAGTGGTAGTACAGGTATCTCATTATTTTTTTGAGAATTATCTGGATGCATATTTTTATCTCTTTTTTTATTTTTATTAATTTATTATTTTTTATAAATAATATTAAAAATTTAATATTTTTAAGAAGATATTATTATAGGTTTATTTTTTTTTTCAATTACTAATTTATTTATTATAATTTTTTTTATTCCTTTCATTGATGGTATTTCATACATTAAATCTACAAGAATATTTTCTATAATATTTCTTAATCCTCTTGCTCCTATTTTTTTATTAATTGATTTATTTACTATTTCAATTAAAGCTTCTTTTTCAAAAATAAGATTAATATTATTTAATTTAAATAGAAATTTAAATTGTTCTATTATTGAATTTTTAGGTTTTATTAAAATTTCTAATAAATTTTTTTTATTTAATTCATTTAAATATGTAATTATTGGTATTCTTCCTATAAATTCAGGTATAAATCCAAAATTTATTAGATCATTTGGTTCTATTTTTTTTAAAATATCATTATAAATAAAATTTTTTTTAATTTTTGAATTAAAACCAATATTATTTTTTTTATTTAATCTTTTTTCTATAATTTTATTTATTCCGTTAAAAGTACCTCCAAATATAAATAATATATTTTTTGTATTTATTTGTATAAATTCTTGTTGTGGATGTTTTCTTCCTCCTTGTGGTGGAACAGAAGAAATAGTACCTTCTATTATTTTTAATAAAGATTGTTGTACACCTTCTCCTGATACATCTCTTGTTATTGATATATTTTGTGATTTTTTAGCTATTTTATCTATTTCATCAATAAATATTATTCCTTTTTGTGTTTTTTCTATATCAAAATTACATTTATATAATAATCTTTGTAATATATTTTCTACATCTTCACCTACATAACCAGCTTGTGTTAATGTTGTAGCATCTGTTATTACTATTGGAAAATTAATTATTTTTGATAAAGTTTTTACTAATAATGTTTTTCCACTTCCAGAAGGTCCAATTAATAATATATTACTTTTATCTAATATTGTTTTATTTTCTTTTATATTTTTTATTTTAAAAAAATGATTATACATTGCTACTGATAATATTTTTTTTGCTTTATTTTGTCCTATAATAAATTCATCTAATTTTTTTTTTATTTTTTTAGGTTCTATATTTTTTAAATTATTTGTTTTTATTTTTTTTTTATTTTTTTTTATTTTTATAAAAATATTTAAGCATTTATGACATATACATGCTTTTATTCCTATAAAAAAATTATTTTTATCAGATTTATTTTTTCCACAAAAAGAACAAATTATATTTTTATTTTTTATAATATTCATATTTTATAAAAATTATTTATTAATATTAAATTCTGTTTTTAATTATAAAATCAATTATTCCATATTCTATTGCTTCTTTAGGTGATAAAAATTTATCTCTTTCAGTATCTTTTTTTATTTTTTCTATATTTTGGTTTGTATTTATTGACATTAATTTTATAATTTTTTTTTTAATTTTTAATATTTCTTTTGTATGTATTTCAATATCAGTTGCTTGTCCTTTTAATGAACCCATTGGTTGATGTATCATTATTCTAGAATTAGGAAGACTAAATCTTTTTTTTTTTTTTCCTGATGATAATATAAATGCTGCCATAGAACAAGCTTGTCCAATACATATTGTATTTACATCAGGTTTTATAAAATTTATAGTGTCATAAATAGACATTCCTGAACTTATAAAACCTCCAGGAGAATTTATATATAAATAAATGTCTTTTTTAGAATTTTCTGATTCTAAAAAAAGTAATTGTGCAATAATATTATTTGAATTTAAATCTTCTATATTTCCGGTTAAAAAAATAATTCTTTCAGATAGTAATTTTGAATATATATCATATATTTTTTCACCGTAATTTGTTTTTTCAATTATGTTAGGAATAAAAAAATTTTTCATTTTATATAAATATTTTTTTTTTAATATAAAACACATATATATATTAATTTTTATATATAGTATCTAAAATGCTATTTATAAATTTATAACTATTATTAGAACTAAATTTTTTTGCTAATTCAATACTTTCATTTATTATTACTTTAAAAGGTATATTTTTTTCTATTTTTAATTCATATATAGCAATGTATAATATTATTTTTTCTATTTTTCCTATATATTTTGTTCCTTTTTTTTTTTTTTTTTTTATAATTTTTTTTATATATTTAATATTATTTATAACACCATATATAATTTTTTTAAAATATATTTTATCTATATTTTTATATAAATTTAAATTTAATAATTTTATTTCTTTAATTTTATTTTTTATATTTTTATTTTTTGACATATTTCATGAATATATAAATTGTAATGCTATTTCTCTTGATTTTTTTCTTTTAAAAAAATTCAAATTTTTCTCTTTATTTTTATTTTATTAAAAAAATTATTTTTTATTTATTTCTAAAAATTATTCTTCCTTTATTTATATCATATGGTGTTAATTGTATAGTTACTTTATCTCCAGTTAATATTCTTATATAATTTTTTCTCATTTTTCCTGATATATGAGCTAATATTTTATGTCCATTTTCTAATTTTACTTTAAACATTGTATTTGGTAATGTTTCTATAACTATACCTTTTACTTCTATATTATTTTTTTTTATCATTTTTTTATTTTATATTATTTTCTAAATATTTTTGTACATCAATTGCAGCCATACATCCTGATGCTGAAGCAGTTATTGCTTGTCTATAATTTTTATCAACTACATCTCCAGCAGCAAAAATTCCATTTATATTAGTCATTGTTTTATATTTTTTATTTATATTTGTAATAATATATTTATCATTATCTAAATTTATAAAATTTTTAAATATTTTAGTATTAGGATAATATCCTATAGATATAAAAAGACCATTTATTTTTATATTTTTTTTTTTGTTTGTTTTATTAGATTTTATTTTTATTGAATAAATAAAATTATTTTTTTGTTTTATTTTTAATAATATATAATTTTTATAAAAAATTATTTTTTTTTTTTTTATAATTTTTTTTAATTTATTAATTAATATTTTTTCTACTTTTAAATAATTTCTTCTATGTATTAAAAATATTTTTTTTGTTATTTTGCTTAAAAAAATAGCTTCTTCAATTGCGCTATTTCCACCTCCTATTATTGCTATATTTTTATTTTTATAAAAATAACCATCACATAAAGAACATGTTGATATACCTTTTCCATAAAGTTCTTCTTCTAAAGGTATACCTATTTTTTTAGGTATAGATCCAGTTGCTATTATTATTGTTTTAGATATATATTTATTATTTTCTCCAATAATTATAAATTTTTTTTTTTCAGGTTTTATTTTTATAATATTATCATTTATAATATTTGTTTTAAATTTTTTTGATTGTTTTTTTATATTTGATATTAATTTAATTCCATTAATACCTTTATATTCTCCAGGTCAATTTTCTATATTTCATGCTTTTGTTATTTGTCCTCCATTATTTAATCCAGTAATAAGTATTGGTTTTAATTTTGCTCTTGATGTATATATTGATGCTGTATATCCAGCTAAACCAGATCCAATTATTAATACTTTTGTTTTTATCATTTATATTTTTCTCTTTACTTTAAATAAGTAAAAATTTTATAATAATAATTATAAACGATTTTTTGTTTTTTTTTGAAAATTTATTTTAATAATAAATAAATATTAAATATTAATAAATAATTATTATGTTAGATTTTAAATTAATTTTTAAAAACATTTCATTTTATAATGAAAAAATAAAAATACGTACTTCTGATTTAGATTTAAATAAATTAATTATTATTTATGATAAATATAAAAAAATAAAATTAAATATAGAAAAATTTCAATCACAAAGAAAAATTATTTCTAAAAAAATTTTTTTATTAAAAAAAAAAAGATATAATTTTGATAATTTAATTAATGATATTTTTTTAATAAAAAAAAAAATAAAAGAAAATAAAAAAAAATTAAAAATAATTTTTAAAAAATTAAATCATTATTTATATTTTATTCCAAATATTCCTAGTTATGATGTTCCTTTAAATAAAGATAAAATATTATATAAATATGGAAATATAAAAAAATATAAATTCAAAATTATTGATCATATTAATTTTGGTAAAATAAGTAATGAATTAAATTTTGTAGAATCTAGTATATTAAGTGGTCCTAATTTTGTTGTTATGAGAAATAATATAGCTACTTTATATAGAGCAATATCTCAATTTATGATTAATACTCATGTATATAAAAAAAATTATAATGAAGTTTATGTTCCTTATATTGTTAAAGATGAATCATTATTTGGTACAGGTCAATTACCTAAATTTTCTGAAGATTTATTTTATGTTAATTCAAAAAATAATAATAAATTTGTTTTAATTCCAACAGCAGAAGTTCCTTTAGTTAATTTATTTAGAAATAAAATATTAGATGAAAAAGATTTACCTATAAAATTAGTTTCATTTAGTCCATGTTTTAGAGCTGAATCAGGATCTTATGGAAAAAATAGTAGAGGTTTAATTAGATTACATCAATTTGATAAAGTTGAATTAATTCAAGTAGTAAAACCTAAAAATTCTATGTTTTTTTTAGATAAATTAACATCAGATGCTGAAGATATTTTAAAAATATTAAAATTACCTTATAGAAAAATTTTATTATCATCTAAATCAATGAGTTTTAGTTCATGTAAAACATATGATATTGAAGTATGGTCTCCTGTTAGTAAATCTTATTTAGAAGTTTCTTCTTGTTCAAATACATCAGATTTTCAATCTAGAAGAATAAAAGCTCGTTTTTTTGATAAAAAAAAAAAAAAAAATATTTTTGTTCATATAATAAATGGTTCAGGGTTAGCTGTTGGAAGAATATTATTAGCAATAATAGAAAATTTTCAAGTAGATGAAGGTTTAATAAAAATACCTAATGTTCTTGTTAATTATATGAATGGTTTAAAATATATAAGTTGTTATAAAAATAAAAATAATATTAATTAAATTAAAATATGTTAAGAAAAATTTCTGTTGCACCTTTATTTAATTATACAGATAGACATTGTAGATATTTTTATAGTTTATTTAGTAAATATATAAAATTATATACAGGTATGTTTCATACTTCTGTTTTTTTAAATAAATATAAAAAAAATAATTTATTATATAATAAATTATGTATTCCAGTTGGAATTCAATTTGCTGGTAATAATACTAAAGATTTATATAAATGTGCAATTATTGCTAATAAATTAAAATTTAATGAAATAAATTTTAATTTAGGATGTCCATCTTTAAGAGCAAAAAAAGGTTTATTTGGTGCTTTTTTAATGTCTAAAAAAAAAATTATTATTGATTGTTTAAATTCTATAAAAGATGCTGTTCCTAATTTACCTGTAACAGTAAAACATCGTTTAAGTTATAAAAATAAAATTTCTTATAATTATTTAGTTAATTTTATAGGTGATATTAATTATAAAACAAAATGTAATTATTTTATAATTCATGCATCTAATATTTGTAATTTAAAAAAAAAAAATAATAATTATGATAAATTAAAATATAATATAATTTATAAATTAAAAAAAACTTTTCCTAATATAAATATTATAATTAATGGAGGAATAAAAAATATATATGATATTCATAAACATTTAAGTAATGTTAATGGTGTTATGATTGGTAGAGGTATATATAATAATCCATCTTTTTTAATAATTATTAATTATTATTTAAAAAATAAGTTTTTTTTAAAAAAAAAAATAAAAATAGATAATAAATATATAAATAAATTTTTATTTAATAAAAATAAAATTAATGTAAAATTAAGATATATTTTATATAAAATGTATAATTATATAAAAATTCAAAAAAAAAATATAAAAATTTTTTATCATATGGTTTTTTTATTTAAAAATTTTACAAATTCAGGTTTTTTTAGAAAAAGATTAATTTTATCTTATTATTATTTTAATAAATTTTTTAATTATTTTGATTTTGAAAATTTTATTTTTAATTATTAATTTTTATTTTTTGCTTTTTTAAATGCTTCAATCATAGTATTAAAACAATTTTTTTCTATTTTTTTATTTCTATTTTTATTATTTAATATTTTTTTATTTTTATATATTTTTAATTCAATAATTCTATTTTTTTTATCAATATTATTTATTTTAGTTTCTAAAATATCATTTATTTTTATTTTTTTTAATAAAAATTTTTCTTTTTCTTTTATTTTAATTATTCCATCTATATTTTCATTTATTAAAACATTAATTTTTTTATTTTTAATTTTTATTATTTTACTTTTTATTATTTTATTTTTTTTATTTATTTTTATATATTTATTTATTGGATCTTCTTTTAATTGTTTTAATCCTAAAGAAATTCTTTCTTTTTCAGGATCAATTTGTAATATTATTGATTTTATTTTATTTTCTTTTTTATATTTATTATTTTTTTTATAATATTCAAATTCATTTTTATTATTATTTCAAGATATATCTGATTTATGTATTAATCCATCTATTCCATTTTTTAAACCAATAAATATTCCAAAATCTGTTATTGATTTTATTTTTCCTTCTATTTTATCTCCTTTTTTATATTTTTTTGAAAATAAAATTCAAGGATTAGGTTTACATTGTTTTAATCCTAAAGAAATTCTTCTTTTTTCTTTATCTATATTTAAAATCATTGTTTCTATTTTTTCACCTATACTTATATTTTTAAATGGATTTATATTTTTATTTATCCAATCAATTTCAGATATATGAGCTAAACCTTCTATTCCTTTTTCTATTTCTAAAAAACAACCATAATCAGTTATATTTGTTACTTTTCCTATTATTTTTGTATTTATTGGATATTTTTTATATATTGATTCCCATGGATCATCAGTTAATTGTTTTAAACCTAAAGATACTCTTGTTTTTTCTTTATCAAATTTAATAACTTTAACATTTATTTTTTGTCCTATTTCTAATATTTCATTTGGATGTTTTATTCTTTTTCATGATATATCGGTTATATGAAGTAATCCATCTATTAATCCTAAATCTATAAATGCACCATAATTTGTTAAATTTTTTACTATACCTTTTAAAATAATTCCTTCATTTATACTTTTTATTAATTTTTCTCTTTCATTTTTATTTTCATTTAAAATAACAGCTTTTCTTGAAACAACTATATTATTTTTTTTTTTATCTAATTTTATTATTTTAAATTTTAAATTTTTTCCTTCTAAATCTGATGAATTTTTTATTGGTTTTATATCTATTAATGATCCAGGTAAAAATGATTTTATTCCATTTAAATCAACAGTAAATCCTCCTTTTACTTTATTTGTAATAATTCCATTTATATTTTTATTTTTTAAATATATTTTTTCTATTAATAACCATATTTCATGTTTTTTTGCTTTTTCTCTTGATAAAATTGTTTCACCATATCCACTTTCAATATTATCAATTGAAACATCAACTTTATCATATAATTTTATATCTAATAATCCTTTATTATTTTTAAATTGTTCTATTGGTATATATGCTTCTGATTTTAATCCAGCATCTATAATTACATATTCTTTTTTTATTTTTATTATTTTTCCTTTTATTATTGCTCCATTTTTTATATTTTTTTTTTTTATTGAATCTTGAAATAATTTTTTAAATGAATCTATCATATTTTATTTTTTTTTTGTTATATTTATATATTTTTTTTTTATAAATAAAAAATATTTTTTTATTAAAATGGTATATCATCAAAATCTATTAAATCTTCGTTTTTATTTATATTTTTTTTTATATTTTCTTTTTTTTCTATTTTTTTTAATTTTTTTGTTTTTATATTTTTTTTATTTATAGATGTATCACTAAAAATTTTATTACCTAACATTTGCATTGTTCCATTCATATTAACAATAATTTCTGTTATATATCTTTCATTTCCTTTTTTATCTTGCCATTTTCTTGTTTGTAAAGATCCTTCTATATATATTTGAGATCCTTTTTGTAAATATTCTGATGCTATTTCAGCTAATTTACCAAATAAAATTACTCTATGCCATTCTGTTTTTTCTTTATTTTCTCCACTATTTTTATCTTTTCATATTTCAGATGTTGCTATTGTTAAATTAGTAACAGCATTACCATTTGACATATATCTTATTTCTGGATTTTGACCTAAATTTCCTATTAATATTACTTTATTTATACCTTTGCTTGTCATTATAATAAATCTCTTTTTATTTTTTTTATATATTTTAATTTTAACATATAAAATTATTATAAATATAAATATGTATATATTATATTCTTTTATTTTGTAAATTTATATATTTATATTCTGTTGATGCATAATTATCAAATCTTGAAATTTTTCCGTTAAAAATTAAATGTATTGTTCCTGTTGGTCCATTTCTTTGTTTTCCTATTATTATTTCAGCAATTCCTTTCATATCTGAATTATCATTATAAACTTCATCTCTATATATAAACATTATTAAATCTGCATCTTGTTCTATTGATCCTGATTCTCTTAAATCTGAATTTACTGGTCTTTTGTCTGATCTTTGTTCAGATGATCTATTTAATTGTGATAAAGCAATTACTGGTATTTTTAATTCTTTTGCTAATGATTTTAAAGATCTAGATATATCTGCTATTTCTAAATTTCTATTTTCTAAATAAGATGATGATTTCATTAATTGTAAATAATCAACCATAACTAAACTAAGTCCTTTATTTTCTCTAAATATTTTTCTTGTTCTTGATCTTATATCAGTTGGTGTTAAAATACATGAATCATCTATAAAAATATTTTTTTTTTTTTCTAATATATTTATTGCACTTGATATTTTAATTCAATCATTTTCTTTTAATTTTCCTGTTTTTATTTTAGATTGATTTACTCTTGATAAAGATGATATAATTCTTATTAATATTTGTTCTGATGGCATTTCTAAACTAAATATTAATACAGGTTTTTTTTGTGATAATGCTACATTTTCACATATATTCATTGCAAATGTTGTTTTTCCCATTGATGGTCTTGCTGCTATTATAATTAAATCTGATTTTTGTAAACCAAATGTTTTTTTATTTAGGTCTATATATCCTGTATCTATACCAGTTATATTTTTTGATGGATTTTTATATAATTTTTCTATATTTTTTTTTGTATATTTTATTATATCTGTTATATTTTGAGGTCCTTTTTTTTTATTAAAAAATTTTTCAGATATTTCAAATATTTTAGATTCAGCTATATCAATAATATCTTTACTATTTTTATTTTTTGAATTAAAACTATTTATAGTTATTTCATTTGCTATATTTATTAATTCTCTTATTATTGATTTTTCTTTTATTATTTCTGCGTAGTAAATTATATTTGCTATACTTGGTATATTTTGTGTTAATTCAGCTAAATAATTAAATCCTCCTATTATTTTTAATTTTTTTTTTTTTTCTAATGATTCAGATAATGTTATTAAATCAATTGGTTTATAATTTTCAAATAAATATTTCATTTCAGTAAATATTATTTGATGTGATTTATTAAAAAAATCTTTATAATTTATTATTTCATGTATTAATTCTATTTTTTCATTATCTAACATTAATCCACCTAATACAGATTGTTCAGCTTCAATTGAAAATGGAGGTAAATTAAAATTATTAGTTTGTATATAATTATTAATATATTTTTTTTTATTCATTTTTTTATAGTTATTTAAAATAATATTTTATTAAATAATTTTTTAATATATAAAAAATTAATTTTATTTTTTTTATAAAAATTATATATATTTTATTATTTATTAATAATATTTTTATTATATATTTATTTTTATTATTTATTTATGTATATATAATATATGTTTGCTTGTTTGTGTTTTTTTTTTTTTATATAATATTCATGTATTAGGTATTTTTATTTTTTTATTTTTATATGTTTCTATATATATCAAACTATTTTTTTTTGCTATTTTATTTTTTTCTATTATTTTTATAATTTTATTTATATAATTTTTTTTATATGGTGGATCTATAAAAATAATATCAAAATATATTTTATTATTTTTTAACCATTTTATTGTATTTGTTTTTATTATTTTATATTTTTTTTTATTTATTTTTTTAAGATTATTTTTAATTATTTTTATTGTTTTTTTATTTTTTTCTAATATAGTTACATGTAATGCTTTTCTTGATAATGATTCTATACTTAGTGATCCACTTCCTGAAAAACAATCTAAACATTTTTTATTTTGAATAAAATTATTTATTCAATCAAATAATGTTTTTTTTATAGTAATTAATGTTGGTCTTATTTTTTTATTTTTAGGTATTTTTATTATCATTCCTTTATATAATCCTGAAATTATTCTAGTATAGTTTTTTTTTTTCATATTTTTTATTATAATATAAGTGTTATTTATTATTTTAATAAAAATGAATATTTGTTTTTTAATATAAAGGAAATTAATTTTGTTTAATAAGAAAGATATTTGTAATATTTTTAGTAATAAAATTAATAATTTATTTTTATTTAATAAATTAGATAAAAATTATTTTGATAATTTATTTATTAATTTAATTAAATTTGATTTTGGTTTTGATTTTTCTATTGAAATTATTAATTTTATAAAAAATAAAATAAATATTATTAATAATAATAAAGATTTGGAAATATTAATAAAAAATTATTTTTATAGTTTATATAAAAAAAAAATAATTAATTTTAATAATAAAAATATTACTAATGTATTTATTTTTTTTGGTATAAATGGTGTTGGTAGAACTACATGTTTAATAAAATTAGCAAATTATTTTTATTGTTTGGGAAAAAATATTGTTTTATCAGCATCTGATACCTTTAATTATATATCAATAGATATAATTAAATATTATGGTAAATTGATAAATGTTCCTGTTATTTCTCAAAATATAGGTTCTGATTCTTGTTCTGTTATTTATGATACTATTAATTATTCAATTAAAAGAAATAAAGATTATATTTTTATTGATACAACAGGACGTTTGCAAAATAAATATAATTTAATGTTAGAATTAAAAAAAATATTTAAAATTATTTCAATTTTTAAAGTAAATTGTAAAAAATTTTTAGTTTTAGATATAAATAATGGTCAAAATATATTAGATCAAGTTTATGGTTTTAAAAAATATATTGATATTTCTGGTATTATTTTAACTAAAATTGATATTATGTATAAATTTGGTATTATTTTTTCTTTAATAAAAAAATTTAATATTCCTATTGAATATATTACTTTTGGTGAAAAGATAACAGATATATGTATTTTTGATTATAAATATTTTATAAATTGTATAATATAATTTTTTTTAATTTATTTATATTTATATTTTATATACAAATTTTTTATTAATAATTTTATTAAAATGATTATGATAAATAATATGTTAAATAATGTATCTGGTATAAAAAAAAATATATCAATTGGTAGTTTAGATTCATATATTTATTTAGTTAATTCTTTTTCTTTGTTATCTTCAAAAGAAGAAATAAATTTAATAGATAAATTTTTTTATTTTAAAGATTTAGATGCTGCAAAAAAATTAATTTTGTCTAATTTGAGATTTGTTATTAATATAGCAAAAAATTATTCTGGTTATGGTTTATTACAAGCTGATTTAATTCAAGAAGGTAATATAGGTTTAATGAAAGCAATAAAAAAATTTAATCCTTCTTTTAAAGTTAGATTAATTTCTTTTGCAGTTCATTGGATAAAAGCAGAAATTCATGAATATATTTTAAAAAATTGGAGAATAGTTAAAGTTGCTACTACTAAAGCACAAAGAAAATTATTTTTTAATTTAAGAAAAAATAAAAAAAAATATGGATGGTTTAATTATAAAGAGATAAATTTAGTTGCTAAAAAATTTAGTGTTTCTATAAAAGATGTACTTGAAATGGAAAAAAGAATGTCAGCTCAAGATATGACATTTGATAGTCCTTTAGATGATAATAATATTGATTTAAATAAATCATATTTTTCTTCTTTTTTTTTATGTGATAAATTTTCAAATTTTAGTTATAATTTTGAAAAATTAGATTGGTATAATTATACTATTAATAAATTAAAAATAGCATTAAATAAATTGGATTATAGAAGTAAACATATAATTATTTCTAGATGGTTATATAGTAATAAAAAATTAACATTACAACAATTAGCTAAAATTTATGGAATATCTGCTGAAAGAATTAGACAATTAGAAAAAAATGCTATGAAAAAATTAAGGTTAGCTGTTGAATCTAATTAAAATATATAATTTATATGTTATTATAATATTTTTATATAATTTTTATTTTTTATAAAAGGTATTTTGTGACTACAATATTAAGTGTAAGAAAAAATAATTCAGTTGTTATGGGTGGTGATGGACAAGCTACTTTTGGAAATATAATTATGAAATCAAATGTAAAAAAAGTTCATAAAATTTATTTTAATAAAGTTATAGCTGGTTGTTCTGGTGGTACAGCTGATGCTTTTACTTTATTTGATTATTTTGAAAAAAAATTAGATTTATTTAATGGTAATATTGTTAAATCTGCTGTTGATTTAGCTAAAGATTGGAGAACTGATCGTACATTAAAAAGATTAGAAGCTTTAATTGCTGTTGCTGATTCAAAAAATTCTTTAATTATTACTGGTAGTGGAGATGTTATTCAACCAGAAAATGATTTAATTGCAATTGGTAGTGGTGGTTCATATGCTAAGGCATCAGCTATATCTTTATTTAAAAATACTGATTTAAATGCTTATAATATTGTTAAAAAATCTTTATCTATAGCTGCTGATATATGTTTGTATACTAATCATATTTTTACTATAGAAAAAATAAATTATTAAAATAATAAAAGGTTTTATTTATTATGTATACAGAAATGACTCCTAAAGAAATTGTTAATGAATTAAATAAATATATTGTTGGTCAAGATAAAGCTAAAAAAGTTGTTGCTATTGCTTTAAGAAATAGATGGAGAAGAATGAAAGTTGATAAGATAATTAGAAATGAAATATATCCTAAAAATATATTAATGATAGGTCCAACAGGTGTGGGTAAAACTGAAATAGCTCGTCGTTTAGCTAAAATGAGTTGTTCTCCTTTTATAAAAGTTGAAGCTACAAAATTTACTGAAGTTGGTTATGTTGGTAAAGAAGTAGATTCTATTATTAGAGATTTAGTTGATTATGCTATTAAAATGATTAGAATTGATGTTATACATAAAGGAAAAAAAATAGCTAAAAAATTAGCTGAAAATCGTATATTAGATATTTTAATAAATAAAAAAAAATATTTAAAATTGGATAAAAAAGATTTAATAAAAAAAAAAATAGAATTAAAGAAAAAATTATGTGATGGATTATTAGATAATGATAAAATAGAAATAAATATATCAATGTCTTCTTTTATGGGAATTGAAATAATATCACCTCCTGGAATGGAAGAAATGATTAATCAAATACAATCTATTTTTCATAGATTAAGTTCAAAAAGAAAAAAAAAAAGTATATTAAAAATAAAAGATGCAATTAATATTTTAATTGATGAAGAATCTTCTAATTTAATAAATTTTGATGATTTAAAAAAAAAAGCAATAAATTTAGTTGAACAACAAGGTATTGTTTTTATAGATGAAATTGATAAGATTTGTAAAAGAGGAGAATTTTCTGATTCAGGTATATCTAGAGAAGGTGTTCAAAGAGATCTTTTACCTCTTATTGAAGGATGTTCTATTTCTACAAAATATGGATTTGTAAAAACTGATAATATTTTATTTATTGCTTCAGGATCTTTTCATTTTTGTAGTCCATCAGATCTTATTCCTGAATTACAGGGTAGATTACCAATTAGAGTTAAATTAAAAGAATTAAATTCTAAAGATTTTGAAAAAATATTAATAAAAACTAATTTTTCTATTACTTTACAATATATAGAATTATTAAAAACTGAAAATGTAAATATAATTTTTACAAAAGATGGTATTAAAAGTATAGCTGAAATATCTTTTAAAGTTAATGAAAAAACTGAAAATATTGGTGCTAGAAGACTTTATACTATTTTAGAAAAATTAATGGAAGATATATCTTTTAATTCTAATGAATATTATGGTAAATCTATTATAATTGATTCTAAATATGTTTTAAATAAATTAAAAAATTTATATTTAAATCAAAATTTAAATCGTTATATATTATAAATTTATTTTTAATAAATTAAATTATTAAAATATGAAAACTTATTTTTTTTGGGATAAAAATTTAGCTAAAAAAATTGCTTATAATCAATCTATAATAATGAAAAAAATACATTGAATAATAGTTTTTTATTTTAGATCATTTTTTTTTAAATATAAAAGTATTCCTAATACTAGATTAATATTAAATTATTTAAATTTAAAATATAGTAATGTTTATGATAGTATTTTTTTGTTTTGTTTATTTCCTAATGGTGTTATTAATCAAGTATCTAAAATATCATTATTACCTAATAATGTAATTTGTTTTTAAAAAATTAATAATTAATTTTTATTTTTAATTTTTTATTTTTTATTTTTTTTTCTAAAATATTTATAATTTTATTTAAAATTTTTATTGATTTATTATGTAAAAGTATTTCTGATGTAAATTTATTATTATTTATATATTTTATATTTTCTATTGGTCCCCAAATTTTTGTTTTAAATTTTTCTTTTTTATTTAATATTTTTATATATTTTTTTATTTTTTTTATTATATTAAAATTTTTTTTTTTTATAAAAATAGATATTTCTTTTGTATATGGTGGGAAATTTAATATTTTTCTTTCTTCTAAAATTTTTTTAAGTAAATAAAAATATCCTTTTTTAAATAAATATTTAAATATATAATGTTTAGGATAATTTGTTTGTATAATTATTTCTTTATTTTTTTTTATATTTATATTTTCTAATATATTAATATATTTTTTTGAAATTTTTTCTATATTTTTATAATCTTTTGAAAATAAATTTTTATCAAAATTAATAATAATAATTAAATTTATATTTTTTATATTTATTGTTTCTTTTGTTGATATTATTATTTTTGGATTATTTTTTTTTATATATTTTTTTTTATTTATATATATAGATATATTATTTGATATTTTTTTTATTTTTTCTATTATATTTTCAATTTCTATTTTTGTTATTTTTATTTTTTTATTTTTACATTTTAAACATAAAAAATTATTTAAATTTAAATAATTTTTACAATTTTTACATATTATATTTTTTTTTTTTTTTAAAATATAAATTTTATTACATTTATTACATTTATTTATATAATTACATTTTTTACATATAATAATGTATGTAAATTTATTTTTGATTAAAAATAAAATATTATTATTTTTTTTTATATGTTTTTTTATTTTTTTTAAACAAAAAAAAGTTAATTGTTTATATTTTTTATGTTTTTTTGTATCTATTATATGTATTTTTATTTTTTTTTTTTTTTTTATTTTTTTTTTTTTTTGTTTTAATATTTTATATTTTTTTATTTTTATATAATAAAAACTATTTAAAGATGGTGTTTTTGAACTTAAAATAATAGGAAAATTTTCTATTTTTGCTCTTATTATACTTAATGTTTTTGCATTATATAATCAATTTTTATTTTCTTTAAATAAATCACTATGTTCATTATCTATAATTATTAATCCTAAATTAAAAAATGGTAATAAGATTGAAGATCTTGTTCCAATTAAAATTTTTATTTTTCCATTTTTTATTTTTTTTCAAATATTTATTTTTTTTTTTATATTATAATTAAAAATTTCTATTTTTTCTTTTATTTTTTTTTTAATTTTTTTTTTAATATTTTTAATATTTTTTATTTCTGGTACTAAAATTAAAATTTGTTTTTTATTTATTAAAAATATTTTTATTAAATTTATATATTTATTTATTTTTTCTTTTTCATTATTTTCTATTAAGAATCATATTTTAAATGATTTATTAAAAATATTTTTTAAATTTTTCATTTAATATTTTTTTTTTATTTATTTTTTTTATATTATTTAATATATTTATTATAATTTTTCCTATTGGATAATTATAATATTTTGATGATTTTATTAAAAAATTAAATAATTTTTTATTAATTAATTCTTTTTTATCTATTATATAAAGAATATTTTTTATTTTATATGGTATATATATTTTTTTTAATTTTTTTATATTTAAAATTATACCGATAATATATTTATTTTTTAGTTGAACTATTACTCTATATCCTTTTTTTATTTTTTTTTTTGATTTTATTTTATATAATAAATTTTTTAAATTTTTTATAGGAAAAGCTATAGTTACTATATACATATATATAATATAATTTGTATATGTTATTTATTATATATATAATATATATTTATATATAAATAAATTTTATAATAAGGATTTAATTATGAAAAAAAATATACATCCGATAAATAATTTAATAAATGTTAAATGTTCTTGTGGTAATAATATTAAAATATTTTCTGTTTTAAAAAATGATATTTTTATAGATGTTTGTTATAAATGTCATTCATTTTATACAGGTAAAAATAAAATATCAAATAAAAAAGGAAGATTAGAAATGTTTAAAAAACGTTATGGAAAAAATAAATTTTTTTTTATATAAAAAAATTTTTTAATTAAATTCTTTTTATTTTACATCCAAGATTAATTAATTTTTTTTCTATATTTTCATATCCTCTATCTATATGATTTATTGATTTTATTATGGTTTTACCATAAGCTAAACATCCAGCAATAGTTAAACATATTGCTGATCTTAAATCTTTAGCTTTAATATTTGTTCCTTTTAAAAATTTTACTCCTTTACATAAAATTTTATTTTTTTTTTTTTTAATTTTTGCTCCCATTTTTTTTAATTCTTTTATATGTGTAAATCTATTTTTAAATATTGTTTCTGTTATTGTACTATTTCCTTTGGATAAAATATTTAGTAAAGTAAACATTGTTTGAATGTCTGTTGGTGTTCCTGGATAAGGAGATGTATATATATTTATTGATTTTGGTTTTTTATTTTTCATATTTAATTTTATAAAATCATTTCCAATTTTTATTTTTGCACCACATAATATTAATTTATTTATTATATTTTTTAATAAATATGGATTTGTTTTATAACATATTATTTTACTTTTTGATATTGTTGATGATATTAAAAAAGTACTTGTTTCTATTCTATCTGGTATTATTTTGTATGTTCCTCCATGTAAATTTTTTACTCCTAGTATTTTTATTCTTTTTTTGTTTAAAATTTTAATTTTTGCTCCCATTTTATTTAGAAAATTTATTGTATCTATTATTTCTGGTTCTTTAGCTATATTTTCTATTGTTGTTATTTGATTTTTTTTTAATACTGTTAATAATATTGAAGTTATTGTTGCTCCTACACTTATTTTAGGAATTTTTATTTTAATATCATTTTTTATTTTTTTTTTATTATAATTATATATATATATTGATTTTTTTTTATTTATTTTTATTTTATATCCTAATAATTTTAGTATATTTATATGTAAATTTATAGGTCTTTTTCCTATATTACATCCTCCAGGCATATTAATTTTTAATTTATTAAAATTTATTAATAATGGACTTATAATTCATATTGATGCTCTTATTTTTGTTATTAAATTACATGGATATGAAAGAGGTTTTATATTTTTAGTATCTAAAAATAATGATTTATTAAATTTTGATTTAACTCCTATTTTTTTTAAAATAAGTAAAGTTGTTTTTATGTCTTTTATTTTGGGAATATTTTCAATATTTAATTGATTTTTTATTAAAAGAGAAGAAAAAATAATAGGTAATGCTGAATTTTTTGATCCAGATATTTTTACTTCTCCTTTTATTTTTGTTGGTCCTTCTATATAAAAATTTTTCATTTTAATTAATTATTTATTATTTTAGTAAAATCATTTATATTTAATGATGTATTTCCTATTAATAATCCATCAATAAATTTATTTTTAATAATATTATTTGCATTTTTTTTATTAATTGATCCTCCATATATAAATTTTGTATTTTTTGTTTTTTTATATATAATTTTATATATGCATTTATATATTTTATATATATGATCTATTGTTGCATTTTTTCCTGTTCCTATTGCTCAAATTGGTTCATAAGCAATAATTATGTCATTTAATAATGAATAATTTTTTTTATTTATAAAATATTTTATTTGTTTTGAACATATATTTTCACTTTTTTTTTCATTATATTCTTTTTCATTTTCACCAATACATAATATTGGAATTATATTTAATTGTTTACTTATTATTAATTTTTTTTTAATTATTTCCATTTTTTCTTTATGATAAATTTTTCTTTCTGAATGTCCTATAATTACATATTTTGTTCCAATATCTTTTAACATTAGTCCTGATATATCTCCTGTAAAAGATCCTTTTAAATTTATATCTATATTTTGTGAAGTTAATGTTATATATTTATTATTTTTTAATAATATTTTTGTATATAATAAATAAATTATAGGAGGTGCGATTGATATTTCATTTTTTTTATTTTTTATTTTTTTTATTAAATTTTTTATTTTATTTTTAATTTCTTTTTTATTTCCATTTAATTTCCAATTTCCTATAATTATTTTTTTTTTCATTTTTTATTTTACCTATTTTAATTTTTATTTATAATATTATATTATTTTAATTAAATTTTTATTTATATACAAAATAAAATTATAATTTTTTTATGAGGTTTTTATGATTATAAATAGTTATTCTCCATTTTTAAATTCTATTAATTTTTTTTTAAATTTAAAGAAAAATGGAATATATATAGATTGTACTTTAGGTAATGGAGGACATTCTTTAAAAATTTTAGATAATTTAGATAAAAATGGTGTATTATTTTCTTTTGATAGGGATTTAGAAGCTATAAATAATATTTTTAAAATAAAAAATAGAGATAAACGTTTTACTGTTATACATAGTAATTTTTCATATATAAAAAAATATATGGATTTATATTTTTTGTCAGGTAAAGTAAATGGTATTTTATTTGATTTAGGTATGTCATCATATCAATTAGATAATCCTTTAAGAGGATTTTCATTTATGAAAAATGGTCCATTAGATATGAGAATGAATGTTAATGATGGTTTATCTGCTGAATGTTGAATAAATAAAGCATCTCAAAAAGAAATATATTATGTAATAAAAAAATATGGTGAAGAAAATTATGCATGAAAAATATCAAAAAAAATAATTATGTATAGAAAAAAAAAAAGAATTAAAAATACTTTTGATTTATCAAAAATAATAAATTCTGTTGTTGGTTTTAAAAATAGAAAAAATAATCCATCTACAAAAACTTTTCAAGCTATAAGAATTTTTTTAAATAGAGAATTATATTTTTTATTTAAAGGTTTAAATGCTGCTTATGATATTTTAGCTCCTAAAGGTAGATTAGTTGTTATTAGTTTTCATTCTTTAGAGGATAGAATTGTTAAAAATTTTATTAAATTAAAATCAAATATAAATTCATATTTATTATCTGATTTACCTTTAACTGAAAAACAAATAAATATTAATTATCCATTAAAAATGAAAAATTTAGGTAAATTTAAACCTTTATTTGAAGAAATAAAAGTTAATCCAAGAATTAGAAGTGCAATATTAAGAGTTGCTGAAAAAATATAAAAATTTTTTATTTAATTAAGGAAAAATTTTGATTAAACATACATTAAATAGTTTATTATCAGAATATTTTGGTTATATTTGTTTACCTAATTATATTGTTTCTGGTTTAAAAATTGATAGTAGATTAGTTATTAAGGGAGATTTATTTATTGCAATAAAGGGTTATTATAAAGATGGTAAAGATTTTATTTTTGATGCAATTTTTAATGGTGCAGTTGCAATTTTAACTTATTCTTATGATAATAAATCATTTTTTTTTTTTAATAATTTTTATAATGTTTATTTTTTTTATTTATTTAATTTAGATAAATATTTATCTGATATTTCAAGTAAATTTTATAATTTTCCTAGTAAAAATATGTTTATTATTGGTGTTACTGGAACTAATGGAAAAACAACAGTATTAAATTTTTTTGCTCAATGGTTATATTTATTGGGTGAAAAAGTTTCAATATTAAGTACTATTGGTAATGGTTTATATCCTAATTTGTATTCATCTTTAAATACAACTTGTTCTGCTTTAGATATTCAATTTAATTTAAATAAATATTATTTATTAGGTTGTAAATTTGTTGGTTTAGAAGTATCATCTCATTCTTTAATTCAAAATAGAGTTAAATCATTATATTTTTCATCTGCTATTTTTACTAATTTAACTTTAGATCATTTAGATTATCATAAAAATATGTTTTTATATGAAAAAGCTAAATGAAAATTATTTTCTGAATTTAATATTAATAATTTAATTATAAATATTGATGATCCAATTGGATTAAAATGGAGTAATTTTTTGTCTAAAAATATTGTTATTACTGTTAGTTTAAATAAAAAAAATTTTAATTATTTATCTAATAGATGGTTATATGTTAAAAAAATTATTTATTTTGGTTTTTTAAAAAAAATTTATTTTTGTTCTTCATGGGGTAATGGTATTTTATGTACTTTATTAATTGGTATTTTTAATATAAAAAATTTATTACTTTCTTTTGTTTCTTTATTATCTTTAGGTTTTAATATTAATAGATTAATAAATATTAGTAAATATTTATTACTTCCAAAAGGAAGAATGGAATTTTTTTATTCTTATAAAAAACCATTATTTATTGTTGATTATGCACATACTCCAGATGCTTTAAAAAAAGTTTTAATTGAAGCAAGAAATTTTTGTAAGAATAAATTATGGTGTATTTTTGGTTGTACAGGTAATAGAGATAGAAAAAAAAGATCAATAATGGGTAAAATTTCTAAAAAATTTTCTGATTTTGTTGTAATAACAAATGATGATGTTTATTTTGAAGATGAAAATAATATAATTGAAGATATAAAATCAGGTATTGATGATTTAAGTAATGTTTATGTTATTTTAAATAGAACTTTTGCTATTAGATTTTGTTTTGAAAATGCTAATTATAATGATGTTATTTTATTAGCTGGTAAAGGACATGAAAATTATCAAATTTTTTGTAATAAAAAAATTAAATATTCTGATAGAAAATTTGTATCAAATTTATTGGGTATATTTTAAATGTTTTATTTAAGTTTAAGTGAAATAGCTTTTATTACTGATGCTTTATTAATAGGTAAAAATTTAATAATAAATAATATTTCTATTGATACTCGTAGTAAAAATATAAAAAATTCTTTATTTATTGCAATAAAAGGTAAAAATATAGATGCTCATTTATTATGTAATAATGCTATATTAAAAGGTGCTATTTGTTTACTTGTTGATTTTATTTTTCCTACTGTTATTTCTCAATTAGTTGTTAATAATACTGTTATTGCTTTAGGTAAAATTGCTAGATGGATAAGAATAAAATCAAATACTAAAATATTAGCTTTAACTGGTTCTACAGGAAAAACATCAGTAAAAGAAATTACAGCTAATATTTTAAAAAATTGTAGTAATACATTATATACATATAATAATTTTAATAATGAAATAGGTGTTCCTTTAACTTTATTGAATTTAAATTATAAAAAATATGATTATGCAATTATTGAAATTGGTTCTAATAAAATTAATGATATTTATTATTTATCTAAAATAGTTAATCCAGATATAGCTTTAATTAATAATATATTTATTTCACATTTAAATGGTTTTAAAAATATTAAAAATTTAATTTTAGAAAAAGGAAAAATATTTAATTTTTTATCTAAATCAGGTATTGCTATAATAAATGCAGATAGTAATTTTTTATATATTTGAAATAAATATATTTCTAATAAAAAAGTTTTATTTTTTTCTTTAAAAAAAAAAATAGGAATAAATATTTTTGTATCAAATATAAAAATTAATAATAAAGGATGTTTTTTTAAATTACATACATTATTAGGTAATAGAAATATTTTTTTTAAATTATTAGGTTTACAAAATATATTTAATGCTTTAGCTTCTGTTTCTTTTGCTATTTCAATTGGAATATCTTTAAAAGATATTGTTTTAGGTTTAGAAAGTTGTTTACCAATAAAAGGAAGGTTATTTCCAATATATTTAAATAAATATCAATTAATATTAGATGATACATATAATGCTAATCCTAGATCTGTTTTTTTTAGTTTATTTTTTCTTAAAAGATGTAAAGGATTTAAAATTTTTGTTATAAGTGATATGTGTGAATTAAGTTATATGTCAATTTTATATCATATAAAAATAGGTATTTATATTAGAAATATTTTTATAAATAGAGTATTAAGTTTTGGTAAATATAGTTATTATATTAGTAAATATAGTTTAATTGGTAAACATTTTTTTTATAAAAAAAATTTAATTATTTATTTAAAAAATATATTGTTTATTTATAAAAAAATTACTATTTTAATTAAAGGTTCTAGATTTTTTTTTATGGAAGAAGTACTTAAATTTTTATAGAGATTAATATTTATGTTTTATTTTTTTTATAATATTTTTTTTTCTTTTATTTTATCTTTTTTATTTTCTTTTTTTTTAGGATATTTTTTTATTTTTTATTTTAATAAAAAAAAAATATATCAATATATACGTTTTTGTATTAGAAAAAATCATTTAAAAAAAAAAAAAATTCCTACAATGGGTGGTTTTATTATGATTTTTCCAATATTAATAATTTCTTTTTTTTTTGTTAAATTAAATAATTTTTATATTTTTTTATCTTTTTTAATTTTTATTTTAAATGTAATTATTGGTTTTTTAGATGATTATATGAAAGTTTTTTTTATAAAAAATGAAGGTTTATCTATATTTATTAAATATATTTTACAATCATTTTGTTCTTTTATTTTTATTTTTATTTTTTGTTATAAAAATAAATTAATGTTAAATAAAATTAGATTTCCTATATATAATAAATATGTAAATATTGGTTTTTTTTATCCTTTATTTTTGTATTTTGTTATTATTGGTTGTTCTAATTCTGTAAATTTAACAGATGGTTTAGATGGTTTAGTTATTTTTCCTCTTATTTTTTTATGTTTTTTTTTATTTATTTTATCTTTTATTAGTAGTAATATTTATTTATCTAAAGTATTTAAATTTGAATATTTTTTTTATGCTAAAGATATAGTTATTATTTGTTCTATTTTATTAGGTTCTTTTTTATCTTTTTTTTTTTTTAATTTTTATCCTGCTAGAATATTTATGGGTGATGTTGGTTCTTTATCTTTAGGTGCTTTTATTAGTTCTTTATTTATTTTATTACATCAAGAAATTTATTTATTTATTGTTGGTTTTTTATTTGTTTTAGAAGTTTTTTCTGTAATTATTCAAATTTTTTTTATTTATTTTTTTAAAAAAAAAATTTTTTTAATGGCTCCTTTTCATCATCATTTTGAATTATTAGGTTTTTCTGAAATTAGAATAGTTGTATTTTTTTGGATTTTATCATTTTTATTTTTTTTTATTGGTTTTTTGATTTTAGGAGTTTTTTAAAATGTATAAATATTATAAAAATAAAAAAATAGTTATAGTAGGTTTTGGTTTAACTGGTTTATCTTGTTTAAATTTTTTTTTATCTATAGGAATATATCCTAAAATAGTAGATGAAAAAAAAAATAATGAAAATATTAAATTTATTCCATTTAATATAAAATATTGTTTTGGTTATTTAAATAGTAATTGAATATTAAATTCAGATTTAATTGTTATTAGTCCTGGTATTTCATCTTATAATAAAGTTATTTTATGTGCTAAAAAAAAAGGTATTGAAATTATAAATGATATAGAAATATTTTTTAGAGAAGTAAAAGGTTATTTTATTGTTGTTACTGGAACTAATGGAAAAACAACAGTTGTTTCTTTATTATTTAATATAATGAAAAAAAGTGGTTTTAATGTTTTATTAGGTGGAAATATTGGTATTCCAGTTTTAAGTTTAATTAATAAAAAAAGTGATTTTTATATATTAGAACTTTCTAGTTTTCAATTAGAATATTGTTATTCTATAAATTCTTTATGTTCTGTAATTTTAAATATTGATTATGATCATTTAGATCGTTATCCATATGGAATACATGATTATGTTTTTAGTAAATTAAATATTTTTAATAATTCACAATATTGTTTTTTTAATTTATTTAATAAATTTAGTATTCCTTATAATTATTTTGAAAAAAATATAATTACATTTGGATTTAAAAAATCTGATTATTATATTTCAAAAAAAAATAATAATTTATTTTTATTTAATAAAGGAAAAATTATTTTAGATGTTAAAAATTTAAAAATAAGAGGAATTTTTAATTATATAAATTTACTTTCTGTTATAGCTATATCTGATTTTTTAGGTATAAAAAGAAATATATTATTAAATATAATATGTAAATTTAAAGGATTACCTCATAGATTTTCTTTTATTAAATATAATAAAGGAATTTTATGGATTAATGATTCTAAATCTACTAATATAAGTAGTACTATATCTGCTTTGAAAAGTTTATATAATATTAAAGGTATTATTTGGTTATTATTGGGTGGTGATACTAAATCAGTTAATTTTAATATATTATTAAAACCTTTTTTATTAAAATATAAAAATTTAAGAATATGTTGTTATGGAAAAGATAGAAATTTATTATTTAATTTAGTACCTAGTATTTCAAATAAATTTATATATATGTCTTCTGCTGTATTTTTTATATTAAAATATATTAATTATGGTGATGTAATTTTATTATCTCCAGCTTGTTCTAGTTTAGATCAATTTATTAATTTTGAGCAAAGAGGAAATGAATTTATTAAATTATCTAAGAAATATGGTTAATAATTTTTTAAATTTATTAATTAATTATATTAATGAAAATTAATCGTTTAATGATTATAACTGGTGGTACAGGTGGTCATATTTTTCCTGGTTTAGTTATATGTGATTATTTTAAAAAAAAAAATTGTTTTATTAAATGGATAGGTTCTGATAGATTAGAATCTATTTTAGTTCCTAAATATGGTTTTGATTTTGATTTAGTTTTTATTCCTTCAATAAAAAAAAATATAAAAAATTTTTTTTTTTATATTAAAAGTATTTATATTATTATAAATAAAATAAAAAAATGAAAACCTGATTTAGTTTTAGGTTTTGGTGGTTATATTTCTTTTTCTGGTATTATTTCTGCTTTTTTATGTAATATTCCAACTATAATACATGAACAAAATTCTGTTGTTGGTTTTTCTAATAAAATTTTATATTATTTTGTTAATAAATCATTACAAGCTTTTCCTAATTCATTTATTGATAAAAAAGTTCCTGTTGTTGGTAATCCTATAAGAAAAGAAATAATAAAATTATCTTCTCCAAATAAACGTTTTTTTAATCGTAAATGGCCTATTAATATTTTAGTTTTAGGTGGTAGTCAAGGTTCTTATTTTATAAATAAAATTATTTTTAATTTAGTTAAAATTTTAAATAAAAAAAAATATTTTATTTGGCATCAAATTGGTATAGATAAATTTTTTTATATAAAAAAAAAAAAATATATTAATTATAAAATATCAAAATTTATATATAATATTTCAGAAGCATATAATTGAGCAGATTTAATTATTTGTAGATCTGGAGCATTAACAGTTAGTGAAATTTTATATATTGGTATATGTTCTATATTTATACCTTTTATTAATTATGATAATCATCAGTATTTTAATGCTAAAATTTTAAAAAATATTGGTGCAGCTTTTATAATTAATGAAAATAAATTATCAGTTAAATTTTTATTTGAATTAATAATTTCATTGAATAGAGAAAAATTATTATTTATGGCTAATAAAGCTTATTTTTATAAAAATAGAATAAATAATCCTACTAAAAAATTTGTAAAAGAAATTTATAAAATTTAATTTAATTTTAATGGAAAAATATTTATGTTTTTAGATTTTTTTTTAAAAAAAAAAAAAGAATTTTTATTTAATTTTAATATAAAATCAGATTCAATACATTTTATTGGTATTGGTGGATGTGGTATGTTTAGTATAGCTGAATATTTATTTAAAAATGGTTTTATAGTAACAGGTTCTGATTTATATTTTAATGATAAAATTAAATATTTAATTAATTTAGGTATAAAAATAAATATTAATCATTCTTATAAAAATGTATTAAATTGTAAAATTATTGTTGTTTCTTCAGCTATTGATAATAATAATCCAGAGATAATTTATGCAAAATTGAAAAAAATTCCTATATTAAAAAGAATGGATATTTTATTTGAAATTTTTAAAAATAAATATATAATTTCTGTTATTGGTAGTCATGGTAAAACAACAACAACAGCAATGATTTTTGATAATCTTTTTAATTGTGGAATAAAAATAAATTGTATAAATGGTGGTAATATAAAATCAATATCTTCTCATTCATTTTTTTATGAAAGTAATTATTTATTAATTGAAGTTGATGAAAGTAATAATTCTTTTTTATGTTTACGTCCAACTATTATTGTTTTAACTAATATAGATAATGATCATATAATAAATTATAATAATAAAATAAATAATTTAATTTGTTCTATAATTAAATTTTTACATTTTGTTCCTTTTTATGGTTATATAATTTTATGTATTGATAATATTTTTATAAAAAGAATTTTAATGAGAGAAAATTTTAAATGTAAAATTATAACATATGGTTTTGATTTTAATTCTAATTATAGAATATTAAATTATTATCAAAAATATAATAAAATTTTTTATTCTTTATTAATTTTTAATAAAAAAATTATTAAATTTAAATTACCTCTTATTGGAAAACATAATATTTTAAATTCTGTTGCTTCTTTTATTGTTTGTTGTCTTTTTAAAAATGTAAAAGTTAATATTTTAGTTAAATCTTTAAAAAATTTTAAAGGTGTTAGTCGTAGATCAGAAATTGTTGGTTGTTTTTCTTTTTATTTTAGAAAAAAAAAATATAAAAATATATTAATTATATATGATTATGGTCATCATCCAACAGAAATTTATAATAATATTATTTCTATAAAAAAAATTAATTTAAATAGAAGAATTATTATGATTTTTCAACCACATAGATATAGTAGAACTAAAATATGTTTTTATGATTTTATTTATGTTTTATCTAAGGTTGATATTTTATTTCTTTTAGATATTTATCATGCTTATGAAAAAAATATATTTAATATTAGTAGTAATAATATTTTATGTTCTTTATATAATATAGGAAAATTTAATTCTATTTTAGTTAAAGATTATATTATTTTAAAATATTATCTTATAAATATTATAAATAATGATGATATTATTGTTTTTCAAGGAGCAGGAAATTTAGATTTTATTATAAATAATTTTATTTCTATATTAAAAAAAAATAAATAATATTTTTTATGGTTTTATTTTTATTTTTATTTTTTTTATTTTAAATGAATTAATATTTATATATTTTATTATATTTTTTTCATTTTTTTTTATGAAAAAAATTCATATAGGATTATTTATCCTAATAAATATTATATTTTTTTTTATATTATATATTTTTATTTTTTTTTTTATTTTATTTGGTAATATTTTTTTTATTTTTTTATTTAATATATTTAAAATTTTTTTTTTTTTTTTTATTTTAATAAAAATAATATTTTTTTTTATTAATTTATTAATTAAAATTGGTTTTTTTTTTAACATTTATTTAATAATTTTTTTTAATTAATATATATTTTTTTTATATTATATTATATATAATATTATTGTTTTTTTTATTTATATTTTGTAAAAATTAATTATGTTTATGAAGATATTTTATTTTTTTTTAAAAAAAAAATATATAAAAAAGTCTAATATTTTTAATTATATTATTGATAAAATAAATAAATTAGAAAATAAATTTAAAAAATATTCTGATAATAGATTAAAAAATAATACTAAATTTTTTTATAAATTATTAAAATTAGGTAAAAATATAAATGATTTTCTTCCTGAAGCATTTGCTACTGTTAGAGAAGCTAGTAAAAGAGTTTTAGGTTTTAGACATTTTGATGTTCAATTACTTGGTGGAATTATTTTAAATAATGGTTGTATTGCTGAAATGAAGACAGGTGAAGGTAAAACATTAACATCTATTTTAACAGCATATTTAAATTCTTTATTAGGTAAAGGTGTTCATATAGTAACAATTAATGATTATTTAGCAAAAAGAGATGCTGAATTTAGCTATAAATTATTTAAATTTTTAGGATTAAAGGTAGGTTTAAATTTATCATATATGTCAAATTATGATAAAAAATTAGCTTATTTAGCTGATATTACATATGGTACTAATAATGAATATGTTTTTGATTATTTAAGAGATAATATGGTTTTTTCTTTTAAAGAAAAAGTTCAAAGAAAATTATATTTTGCTATTTTAGATGAAATAGATTCAATTCTTATTGATGAATCAATGATACCTTTAATTATTTCAGGTTCTACTGAAAATATTTCTGATATTTATATAAAAATAAATAATATTGTATGTTGTTTAATTCCTATATATTGTGATGATTTTTATAATTTAAAAAACAAAGGAGATTTTGTAATTGATTATAAAAATCGTAATATTTTTTTAACAGAAAAAGGTATTTTAAAAATAGAAAATTTATTATTTGATAATGGTTTTTTAAATAAAGGTAAAAAATCATTATATGAATATAAAAATATATATTTAGTTCATTTAATTATTTCTTCTATTAAGGCTCATTATTTATTTTTACGTAATATTCATTATTTAGTAAAAAAAAATGAAATTATTATTATTGATGATAATACAGGAAGAGTTATGCCTGATAGAAGATGGTCAGATGGATTACATCAATCAATAGAAGCAAAAGAAAATGTTGAAATAAAAAGTGATAGTCAAACTTTAGCTTCAATTACATTTCAAAATTATTTTAGATTATATAATAAATTATGTGGTATGACTGGTACAGCTTTAACTGAAGCTTTTGAATTTAATTATGTTTATAATTTAGATGTTATTTCTATTCCTACTAATAAAAAAATGATTCGTAATGATTTATCTGATTTAATTTTTTTAACAGAAAAAGATAAATTTAATCATATTATAAAAGATATATTATTTAGAATAAAAAAAAATCAACCTGTATTAGTTGGTACTAATTCTGTTGAAAAATCTGAGTTTATTTCTAATTTATTGAAGAATTTAAATATTAAACATAATGTTTTAAATGCTAAAAATCATAAATTAGAAGCTGAAATAATTGCTCAAGCTGGTAAACCTGGTGCTGTAACTATAGCAACTAATATGGCTGGAAGAGGTACTGATATTGTTTTAGGAGGTAATTGAAGAAGTAAATTTTTTTTTCCTGATGATAATTATAAATATGATATTAATTATGCAAAAAAGATTTGGAAAAAAGATAATAAATTAGTTATAAATAGTGGAGGTTTACATGTTATTGGTACAGAAAGAAATGAATCACGTCGTATTGATAATCAATTAAGAGGAAGGTCTGGTAGACAAGGTGATCCAGGATCTTCTATATTTTATGTTTCTTTAGAAGATTCTTTTATGAAAATATTTATACCTAAAAGTATTATTATATTTATGAAAAATATTGGTATTGATAGTAGTATGTTTATGGAAAATTCATTATTATCTTTAGCTATTGAAAATGCTCAAATAAGATTGGAAAATAAAAATTTTAATATTAGAAAAAATTTATTAGAATATGATGATATTTTAAATGAACAAAGAAAAATTTTTTATTTAAAAAGAAATAAAATAATATATTTAAAAAAAATAAATATATATTTTTTTTCTTTAATAAAAAAAGTAATTATATTTATTTTTAAAAAATTTTTATTTAATAAAGATTTTTATAAAAAAAAAAAAATTAAATTTATATTTAATTATTTTTTTAAAAAATTTAAAATTAAAGAAATAGATATTAATTTAAAAAATTTTTCTATTTTTGAAATAAAAAAAAATATATATAAAAATATGATATATATATATAAAAAAAAAGAATTTTTTTTTGGTAAAAAATTATTAAATAAATTAGGAAAAAATATAATATTAAGTATTTTAGATTTATTTTGGATAGAATATTTATATGAGGTTGATTATTTAAAAAATGTTATTTTTTTAAGAGGATATAGTTATAATGATCCTAAACAAGAATATAAAAAAGAATCATTTAAAATATTTACTAAAATGATAAATCGTTTTAATTATGAAGTTGTTAAAGTAATAATAAATATTCCTAATAAAAAATTTATTTTAGAAGATACTTATAATTATTATAAATTAAAAAATAGAAATTTTTATATTTTTTAAAATATTTTATTTATTATTTTTTTATTAATTGTTTAATATAAATAAGTAATTTATTATGTTTTTATATGAAAGTTTACATTTAAAATGGAGACCAAAATCTTTTAAAGATTTTATTGGTCATGATATTATAATTAATATTATTATTAATATTTTAAAAAAAAAAAAAATATCTAATTCTTTTTTATTTTATGGTCCTAAAGGAGTTGGTAAAACAAGTTTAGCTCGTTTATTTTCAAGATGTTTGAATTGTAATTTAGGAATTACATATAATCCTTGTTTTAGTTGTTTTAATTGTAAAAGTATTATTTCTGGTAAGTCGACTGATGTTATAGAAATTGATGCTGCTTCTCGTACAAGAATAGAAGATACTAAAGATTTTTTAGATAAAGTTATTTATTTACCTATTTGTATGAGATATAAAATATATATAATAGATGAAGTTCATATGTTATCTCGTTATAGTTTTAATGCTTTATTAAAAACATTAGAAGAACCTCCAATTTATGTTAAGTTTATATTAGCCACAACAGATATTGAAAAAATACCAGATACTATTTTATCTAGATGTATGTGTTTTTATTTAAAACCTTTATCTTATAATAATATATTAGATCGTTTAAAATATATATTAATAAAAGAAAATATTAAATTTGAAATTGATGCTTTAAAAAAAATATCTATTTATTCTAATGGTAGTATGAGAGATTGTTTAATTTTAGTTGATCAATTATTAATGTTTAATTCTTCTAATATTATTACATTAAATAATGTAAATAATTTTTTATATGAAATAAATGATGATATAATTTTTTTATTTTTAAAATATATATTTTTAGATTTAAAAGATAAAATTATTAATATTTTAAAAAATTTTTATGATAATGATATAGATTATTATAAATTAGTTATTAAAATAATAGAAAATTTACATAATATTTTTTTAATTAAAAATTTTAATAAATTAGAAAATAAAATTTTATTTGATATTTCTAATTTTTGTTATAAAAATTTATTAAGTTTATCAAAAATTGTTTCAAAAAAAGATTTAAATTTTTTTTATTTTTTATTTATATATATAGAAAAAAATTTACGTAATTCTTTTAATAAAAGATTATTTTTTGAATTTAATATTTTTAGAATTTTTATGTATAAAAATAAATTAATTGATTTTAATAATATTAATTTAAATTTTTATTAATATATATATATAATATATATATATGTATTAATTTTTAATAATTTAAATAAGGATTTAATTTAATGAAAGATAAAAAAATATATAAATTTAATTCTGATATAAAACAATTATTGAAATTAATGATTAATTCAATTTATTCTAATAAAGAAATTTTTTTAAGAGAATTAATATCTAATTCATCTGATGCTATAGATAAAATGAGATTTAATTTGATTTCTAATAGTGATATTTATAATAAAATTAAAATAGATAGTGATTACTGTATAAAAATTTTATTAAATAAAAATGAAAAAAATATTACTATTAGTGATAATGGTATTGGTATGAGTTTTAATGAAATTATTGATAATTTAGGTATTATAGCTAAATCAGGAGTTAAAAAATTTTTAGATAATATTGATTTAAAAAATGGAAAAAAAACTGATGTTAATATTATTGGACAATTTGGTGTTGGTTTTTATTCTGTTTTTATGGTTTCTAATAAAGTAAAAGTTTATAGTAGATCTTTATTTGAAAATGATAAAAATAAATCTGTATTATGGGAATGTGATGGTTCTGATGAATATAATGTTTCTTATATTAAAAAAGATAATATAGGTACAGATGTTGTTTTATTTATAAAAGATAATTGTTTAGAGTTTTTAAATAATTTAAAAATAAAAAATCTTATTACAAAATATTCTAATCATATTAAATTTCCAATAAAATTTTGTGAATTTGATAAAAGAAAAAATATTTTTATTTGGAATAAAATAAATAAATCTGATACTTTATGGGTAAAAAATAAATCAGAAATTTCTGATAAAGAATATATAAATTTTTATTTAAGTATAACAAATAATTTAGGTAAACCTCTTATTTGGACTCATAATAATGTTGAAGGTAAACAAAATTATATTTGTTTATTATATGTTCCTGATACATCTCCTTGGAATATATGGAATAGAGATGATTTTAAAAATGGAGTTAAATTATATATTAAAAGAGTTTTTATTATGGATGATAATAAAAAATTATTACCTTATTATTTAAGATTTATTCAAGGTATTATTGATACTAATGATTTAAATTTAAATATTTCAAGAGAAATTTTACAAGATGATATTGTTATAAAAAATATACGTAATTCTATTACTAAAAAAATTTTAAAAATGTTAAAAATATTATCTTATAATAAAGATAAATATATTTGTTTTTGGAAAAATTTTGGTTCTATATTAAAAGAAGGTTTTGCAGAAGATAAAATAAATATATATGATATAACTTGTTTATTAAGATTTAATTCTACTAAATCAGATAATTGTAATATATATTGTTCATTAGAAGAATATATTAATCGTATGAAACCAGGACAAGATAAAATATTTTATCTTACTTCTGATAATTTTTCTATTGCTAAAAATAGTCCTCATTTAGAATATTATCGTAAAATGGAAATAGAAGTTTTATATCTTTATGATAAAATAGATGAATGGATGATGACATATTTAGTTGATTTTAAAGGAATAAAATTTTTTTTAATAAGTAAAGAAGATAATGATAATAAATTAATTAAATTAAATAAATCAAATATAATTGAAAAAAATTATGATAATTTAATAAAAAAAATGAAAGAAGTTTTAGGAAATTTTATAAAAGATATAAAAATTTCAGATAAATTAGATAAATTTCCTGTTGTTTTAAAAACTGATTCATCTGAAATGAGTACTCAAATGTCTAAATTATTAATTTCTATTGGTAAAGATGTTCCTAAAATTAAATATTTATTTGAAATAAATATAAATCATATGTTAATAAAATATATTAATAATATAAATGATTATTCTTTATTTTCTAAATGGGTTAAATATCTTTATTATCAAGCATTATTAATAGAAAGTGGTTCTCTTGAAAATCCAGTAGATTTTATTAATAATATAAATGATTTATTATTAGGTTTTTTAATAAGATAATTTTTAAATAAAAAAATATACTTTATATATATATAAAGTAATATTTTTTTTTTTTATTTATAAAAAAAATGAATATAATATTATTTGGTCCTCCTGGTTCAGGAAAA
This sequence comes from Candidatus Stammera capleta, assembly GCA_036689315.1. GTDB lineage: Bacteria > Pseudomonadota > Gammaproteobacteria > Enterobacterales > Enterobacteriaceae > Stammera > Stammera capleta_W. The sequence continues at coordinate 125,487 of CP144790.1, forward strand.
GGAACACAATCTAAATTTATTATTAATCGTTATAATTTAAATTATTTGTCAGTAGGTGAAGTTTTACGTAAAATTGTATTAAAAAATAATAATTTATCAAAAATAATAAATAAATATTTAAATAAAGGTAATTTTGTTCCTAATAATATAACAATAAAAATTGTTAAAGATTATATATATAATTTTCCTATTATTAATAGAAATAATTTTCTTTTTGATGGTTTTCCAAGAAATATATATCAAGCAAAATCTTTTAATTTTATTAAAATAAATTATGTTTTTGAATTTTGTTTATCTGATGATTTAATAATAGATAGATTAATTAGTAGACAAATTCATTTAAATTCTGGAAGAATATATAATTCTAAATATAATCCTCCTAAAAAAAAAGGTTTAGATGATATAACTGGTGAAAAATTAGTTTATAGAAATGATGATAAAATTGATGTTATAAATAATAGAATATTTTTATATAAAAAAGAAATAAAAAAAATGAGAAATTATTTTTTTTCTATATTTAAAAAAAAAAAACAAATAAAAAATTATGGTTTTTTTAAATTAAATGTAGATGATAATATAAATAATATAAAAAAAAAAATAATTAAAATTTTAGATTAGTTTTTAATATTTAAAATAAATATTATTAATTTTATTTTTTATAATATTATATATTTCTTTATTTTTTTTTAAAAAATTTATTACGTTATTTTTTCCTTGTCCTAAATTTTTTTCTTTAAAATTATACCATGAACCTTTTTTTTCTATTATTTCATTTTTTATTGCTATATCAATTATTTCTCCATATTTATTTATTCCTTCATTATATAAAATTTGAAATTCTGCTTTTTTAAATGGAGCAGCCATTTTATTTTTAACTACTTTTACTCTAGTTTCATTACCTATTATTTCATCTCCTTCTTTTATATTATTTATTTTTCTTATATCTAATCTTATTGATGAATAAAATTTTAATGCATTTCCTCCTGTTGTTGTTTCTGGATTACCAAATAAAACTCCTATTTTCATTCTTATTTGATTTATAAATATAAGTAAAATATTTGATTGTTTTATATTTCCAGCTAATTTTCTCATTGCTTGACTCATCATTCTTGCAGTTAAACCCAAATGTGAATCTCCTATTTCTCCTTCTATTTCAGCTTTAGGTGTTAATGCTGCAACAGAATCTACTACTATTAAATTTACACTTTTTGTTTTTGCAAGTGAATTACATATTTCTAATGCTTGTTCACCACTATCAGGTTGTGAACATAAAAGTTCATCTATTTTTACACCTATTTTTTTTGCATATATTGGATCTAATGCATGTTCTGCATCTATAAAAACACATATTTTATCTTTTTTTTGTGCTGATGCTATTATTTCTAAAGTTAATGTTGTTTTACCTGATGATTCTGGTCCATATATTTCTATAATTCTTCCCATTGGTAATCCACCTATTCCTAATGCTATATCTAATGATATTGATCCTGTTGATATTGTTTCTGTATTTAATAATGAATTATTTTTACCCAATTTTATAATTGATCCTTTTCCAAATTGTTTTTCAATTTGTTCTAATGCTGAATTTATAGCTTCTTCTTTATTTTTTTTTATATTCATTTTTATATTTGTATTTTATTATTTTAAATAATATTATATATTATTAATATATAATATTTATTTTTAATAAATATATATTTTTTATATTATAAATTTATTATTTTTTAATAAATAGTTAAAATAATATGTATAAAAGTTTTCAAGAAATAAGACAAAATTTTTTAGATTTTTTTAAAAAAAAAAATCATTTTTTATGTTCAGAAAGTTCTTTAGTTTATTCTAAAGATAATTCTATTTTATTTACTAATGCAGGTATGAATCAATTTAAAGATATATTTTTAGGTTTAGAAAAAATAAAATATAATAAAATTGTTTCTATTCAAAAATGTTTACGGGTTGGTGGTAAACATAATGATTTAAATAATATAGGATATTCATATAAACATAATACTTTTTTTGAAATGATGGGTAATTTTAGTTTTAATTCTTATTTTAAAAAGGAATCAATTTTATTTGCATGAGAATTATTAACTAGTAAAAAATGGTTTAATTTATCAAAAAATAGTTTTATTGTTACTGTTCATATTTCTGATATAGAAACATATAATATATGATTAAATTTAATAAAAATTCCGTCTAATAGAATTTTTATTTTAGGTAAAGAAAAAAAAAATATTTTTTTAGATAATGATAATATTTGAAAAATGTCTAAATTTGGTCCTTTTGGTGTTTGTACTGAAATTTTTTATGATTTTTCATATAAAAAATATAAAAATTTTAATGATTTTTATTTTAATAATAATCGTTTTTTAGAAATATGAAATTTAGTTTTTATTGAATATAATTATTTAGATATAGGAAAAATTTTACCTTTATCAAAAAAATATGTTGATACTGGAATGGGTTTAGAAAGAATAGCTTGTGTTTTACAAAATGTTAATTCTAATTTTAAAATAGATATATTTAAAGATATTATTTTTTGTTTATTAGATTTTTTTAAAATAAAAATGAATAAAAATAATAAAAATTATATATATATAATTTCAGATCATATTCGTTCAATAATTTTTATTATTCTTTGTAATATTATTCCATCAAATGAAGGTAGAGGTTATGTTTTACGTAAAATAATAAGAAGAATTTTAGTTAATATTAGATTATTAGGTTTTAAAGATTTAATTTTATTTAAATTAATAAATTCTATTATATATATATTAAAAAAATATTATAGTAATTTTAATTTTTTTAAAATTGATATAAAAAATATTATTTATAATGAAGAGTTAAAATTTTTTAATTCATTTAATTATGGTTTAGATATTTTAAATTTATATATAAATAAATGTAAGAAAAATAATATATATTTATTAAATGGAAAAATTATTTTTTATTTATATGATACATTAGGTTTTCCTTTAGATTTAATAAAATATTTTTGTTTTATTAATAATTTAAAAATAGATATAAAAAATTTTAATAAAAAATTAAATTATCAAAAAATAAAATCTATAAAAAATAGTAAATTTAATAAAATTAATTTAGATTTTTCTTATTTAAATATAAAAAAAACTATTTTTTTAAATTTAAATTCAAATAAAAATATAAAATTTTATATTGTTTCTATTTTTGTAAATAATAAAAATTTAAAAAAAATATATAAAAATGATAAAGGAATTTTAATTTTTAATAAAACTTATTTTTTTCCTGAAAGTGGTGGTCAAAAAGGTGATGTTGGTTATATTTTAAATAAAAAAGGTTCTAAATTTATTATTGAAGAAACTAAAATATTAGGTATTTATATTATTCATTTAGGTTATGTTTTTAGTGGTTCATTTAATTTAATGGATAATGTTTTTTTATTTATTGATAAAAAAAATAGATTATGTATATCACGTAATCATACAGCAACTCATTTATTATTTTTTTGTATAAAAAAAATTTTAAATAATTTTAATATTATTCAAAAAGGTTCTTTTATTTGTAATAAATTTTTACATTTTGATTTTTCTTATGATAAAAAATTATCAGATGTTAAAATATATAAAATTGAATTTTTATTAAATAAAATAATAAATGATTCTTTAATTATAAAAGAATATTATAATTATAATAATATTGATTATAAATTATTTAATTTTTCATTTTTTGATAAAAATAAAATTAGAATAATAAAAATTGGTTCTATTTCTAAAGAATTTTGTTGTGGTACTCATGTTAGTAATACAAAAGATATAGAATTATTTTTTATAAAAAAAGAATATGGAATTTCTTCTGGTATTAGACGAATAAAAGCTGTTACATCTAATTATGCTTTAAAAGAAATAAATACTAATAGATTTTTAATAAAAAAAATATCTAATTGTTTATCTATTTCTAATAAAGATTTATATTTTGGAATTTTAAATATTTTAAAAGATAAAAAATTATTAATAAAAAAATTAAATAGAGAAAAAAATTATAATATAAAAAATATTATTAATTTATTTTATAAAAAAGATTTTATTATTATAAAAAATAAAAATTTTTTAATAAAAGATATTAATTTTATTTTTATAGATAAAATTAATATTTTTTTATTTTCAAATAAATTATTAAATATATTTAATTTATTTATTTTAATTTTTTTAAAAAAATATAATAAAAAAAAATATATATATATTTTTTTTAATAAATATTTTAAAAATAATTTTAATTTAAATATGTTTTTTTTTAATTTTTTATGTTTTTTTAAATTTAAATTAAATAAAAATATATTTAATTTAAAAATTAGTAAAAATTTTATTTATTTTTGTTTATTAAAAATAGATAATTGTTTTTTTTTATTAAATATAATTAAATATATTAATTTTATTTTTATTTAATATTTATTTTTTTTTTAAATTTATGTATACTATTTAATGATTTTTATTTTATATTATATTATAATAAGGAGCAAATAATGCTTATTCTAACTCGTAGAGTTGGTGAAACATTAATAATTGGAGATGAAATAACAGTAACAGTTTTAGGTATTAAAGGTAATCAAGTACGTATAGGTATTAATGCTCCTAAAAAAATATCAGTTCATAGAAAAGAAATTTATATAAAAATTCAAAGTGAAAAAAAGATAAAAAATAAAAAATAAAAAAATAAATTTGGTGAAATGGCCGAGTGGTTTAAGGCGCTCCTCTGCTAAGGGAGTATGTTTTATTGCATCGAGGGTTCGAATCCCTCTTTCACCGTAATGTTTATTTAAAAAATATATTTTATGCATCCGTAACTCAGTGGAATAGAGTACTCGGCTACGAACCGAGAGGTCAGAGGTTCAAATCCTCTCGGATGCGTTATTAAATAATTATTTATTAAATATTTTATTAATTTAAAATTCTAAATAATTTTTATATCTAGGAAAAGGTATTATATCTCTTATATTTTTAATATTTGTTATATATAACATTAATCTTTCAAATCCTAATCCAAAACCTGAATGAGGTATTGTTCCATATTTTCTTATTTCTCTATACCACCAATATTTATTTTTTTTTAATTTTTTTTCTTTTATAGATTTATCAAGTTTTTTAATATTAAATTCTCTTTCTGATCCTCCTATTATTTCTCCTATAAAAGGTAATATAAAATCTACAGAAGATACTGTTTTTTTATCTTTATTTATTTTCATATAAAATGCTTTTATTTTTTTGGGAAAATTTTTTATTATTATTGGTTTTTTAAAATATTTTTCTGTTAAATATTTTTCATGTTCAGATGATATATCAATTCCCCATTTTACTTTTTTTTTAAATTTATATTGATTTTTTTTTAATATTTTTATTATTTCTTTATAATTTATTTCAATAAAGTTTTTTTCTATTAAATATTTTATATTATTTGAAATAATATCTTTATTATTATATTTTGATAAAAATAATATATCATTATAATTTATATCTAATATTTTTTTTATACAGAAAGATAACATATTTTTTGCTAAATTTATAATTTTTTTTAAATTATAAAAAGCTATTTCTGTTTCTAACATTCAAAATTCAGATAAATGTTTATTTGTATTTGAATTTTCAGCTCTAAATACGGGTCCAAAATTATATACTTTAGAAAGTGAACATGAATATGTTTCTAAATTTAATTGTCCTGATACAGTTAAAAATGCTTTTTTATTAAAAAAATTATTATTATATTTTTTTTTTATTTGAAATAATTCACTATAACCTTCTGTATCTAAAGATGTTATTATTGGTGTTGGTATTCAATAAAAATTTTTTTTTTGAAAAAATTTATGTAAATTAATAAATAATGTATTTCTTATTCTTGATATTGAACTTATTAATTTTGTTCTTGGTCTTAAATGTGATATTTCTCTTAAATATTCTATAGTATGAAATTTAGGACCTATAGGATATTTTTCTGGATTATTAATTTCTCCTATTATTTCTATATTAGAAACTAATATTTCATTTTTTTTATTATTTTTATTAATAATAGTAGAACCTATTATTTTAACAGAACATCCATTTTTAATTTTTTTTTTTATTTTATCAAAATTTTTAAAATTTTTTTTTTTAATTATTACTTGTATTGATTCTATATCAGATCCATCATTTATATCTAAAAATATTAATCCTATTTTTGATTCTCTTTTATTTTTTATCCATCCATATAATTTTATTTTTTTATTTATTTTTTTTATTTTATGTATTTTTGAAATAGATATATAATTATAATTCATTTAAAAAATTTCCTTTTATTTTTTATTTAAATTTTTTAACCATATACATTTATTATATTTTTTTTTTATTTTATTTAAAAAAATAAAATGATTTTCTATTTCTTTTTTATTTGCGTATATAGTTATTAATTTTTTTTTATTTAAAATTTTTAATTTTTTATTTTTATTTAAAAAATTAATTTTATTTTGTTTTCTGGTCATATTAATAAAAACAATTGCTAATAATTTTGCATCTAATAAAGCTCCATGTTTTTTTCTTTTTGTAATATTTATATTATATCTTTGACATAATGAATTTAAATCATTTTTTTTTTTAGGAAAAATTTTTCTTGCTATTGGTAAAGTATCTATAATTTTACATATTTTATTTATTTTTTTTATTTTATATTTTATTATTTTTAATTCATTTTCTATAAAACTTATATCAAAATATGAATTATGTATTATTAATATAGATTTATTTATAAATTTTATAAAATCTTCACATATATCTTTAAATATAGGTTTATTTTTTAAAAAATTATTATTTATTCCATGTATTTTAAATGATTTTTCTTCTATTTTTCTTTTAGGATTTATATAATGATGAAAAATATTATTTGTTATTTTTCTATTTTTTATTTCAATAGCACCTATTTCTATAATTTTATGTCCTATATAATGTTTATCTATTAAATTTATTCCAGTTGTTTCTATATCAAGAGCTATATATTTTTTCATTTTTATTTTTTTTTTATATGGATTATAATATATTTTTGTTATTAATATTAAAATATTTTGTGAAATTATGTTTAATTTAGATATATATACTGATGGTTCTTGTATTAATAATCCAGGTTCTGGTGGTTGTGCAGCTATAGTAAATTTTAAAGGAAATAAAAAAAAAATATTTAAAGCTGGTTATTATTATACTACTAATAATAGAATGGAATTAATGGCTGTTATTTTACCTTTAAAATATTTTTTAAAATTTTGTAATTATATAAATATAAATATATATACTGATAGTAAATATTTATTTATTGGAATAACTAAATGAATTTATTTATGAAAAAAAAATAAATGAAAAAATAAAAAAAAAAAAATAATAAAAAATATAGATTTATGGTTAACATTATATAATCTTTCTTGTTTTTATAAAAAAAATATATCTTGGTTTTTATTAAAAAGTCATAGTGGAAATATTTATAATAATAAATGTGATAAAATTGCTTCTTTTTATGCTAAAAAACCAACATTAAATGATTTACCATTTCCTTAATAAAAAAAATAATAATATATTATATTTTATTTATTTTTTTTTTTTTTTATATATATTTTTATATTTAAATTTTGAAATTATATTATTTTATTTAATTGATATAAAAAAATATAATATAATATTATTTATATAATTTTTTTATAAATTAAATTTATAAATATATAATTTATTTAGGTAAATTTATGTCAATTAAAATTGGTATTAATGGTTTTGGTAGAATAGGTAGATTAGTTTTTCGTAATGCACAATATAAAAAAAATATTGAAATTGTTGCTATTAATGATTTAATTGATGCTAAATATATGTCATATATGTTAAAGTATGATTCTAATCATGGAATTTTTAAAGGTAATGTTTGTGTAAAAAATAATAATTTATATGTTAATGGTAAAGAAATATTTGTTACTTCATATAAAAATCCTGATGATATTCCTTGGGGATATTTTAAAGTTGATATTGTTATTGAATCAACTGGATTATTTTTAACTAAAAAATTATCATATGGTCATATTTTAGGAGGATGTAAATATGTAATTATGACAGGACCATCAAAAGATGATACTCCAATGTTTGTTATGGGAGTTAATAATAAGAAATATAAAGGACAAAATATAATATCAAATGCATCATGTACAACTAATTGTTTAGCACCTATAATAAAAGTTTTACATTTAAATTTTGGTATAGATGAAGCTTTTATGACAACAATACATGCAGCAACTGCAACACAAAAAGTTGTTGATTCACCATCTTTAAAAGATTGGAGAGGAGGTAGAAGTGTTTTTCAAAATATAATACCATCTTCAACGGGAGCTGCTAATGCTATAGGTGAAATAATACCTGATTTAAAAGGAAAAATAACTGGTATGGCTTTTAGAGTACCTACATCTAATGTTTCTGTTGTTGATTTAACAGCAAAAATAAAAAAAGATATAAATTATAATTTATTATGTAATGTAATGAAAGATGCTTCAAATAGTTATTTAAAAGGAATTTTAGGTTTTACAGAAGATGATGTTGTATCATCTGATTTTAATGGTGAAAAAAAAATATCTATTTTTGATACTAAAGCATCAATGTTATTAAATAGTAAATTTATAAAAATAATATCATGGTATGATAATGAAACAGGTTATTCTGATAAAGTTTTAGATTTGGCTAATTATATTTTTAATAATTAAAATATTTATATTTTTTATTGTTTTTATTTTATATTAATATTATAATAATAATTTAATTATTTTTTTATTTTTTATAAAAAATAAAAAAAATATTAAATATAGGTAGTTTTTTTAAAGTAAAAGGTAATTTTGATGTCAAGAGTAAAAGGTAGTGTTAAATGGTTTAATGAATCTAAAGGTTTTGGTTTTATTACTCCAGAAAATAGTGATAAAGATGTTTTTGTTCATTTTTCTGCTATTCAAAGTAGTGGATTTAAAACTTTAACAGAAGGTCAAACTGTTGAATTTGAAATTACAGATGGAGCAAAAGGTCCTTCTGCTACAAACGTTGTTCCTTTATAAAAAATATTTTAATATTTAAAAATATTTTTTATTAAAATTTAATTATTTTTTTTAAATTTAAATATAAATATTTTAAATATTTTAATTTATTTAAATAAAATTTCTTCAGAAATATAAGTAAAAAATAATTACTTATATTCTGAAGATTTTTTAATTGATAATTATATTTTTATTTATATTTTTATATATTCCATTTATTTTTTTTTGTTCTATATATTTTGATATAAAATTTATATATCTTTGTATTAATCTTGTATTAAATCCAAATTTTCTTAATTTATAATTTGTAATTATTGTATAAGGATTTTTTTTTATAATTTTTTTTGTTATTTCATGTATTTTATAAGATTTTTTTCTTTTTATTATAAGGTTTAATTTTTTATCTAATAAATTTAAATTATTAATTTTTTTTTCTAATATATTATTATTAAATGGTTTAAATTTATTTAAAAAATTTTTTAAAAATATTTTTTTATATTTATTTAAATTTATATTTTTTAATAAATAAAATAATATTTTTTTTTTTTTTTTAAATTTTTTTATTATTATTGATATATATATATATATACTATATTTATATGATATATTTTTATTGTTAAAAAAAAATTTAACCCATCTATTAAATGGAGTTGAAAAAAAATAAATAATTTTATTATTTATTGATTGATATATTTTATTTTTTTTATTTTTTAATTTATTTAAAAAATTTTTTAAAAAAATACTATTACGTAATTGTTTTATTTTTTTTAAAAATAAATCTATATTACATAAAATATATATATTTTTTATTTTTTTATTTTTTTTTAAAATAATTATTTTTTTATTTTTTTTTTTTAATTTTCCTGTTTTTATTATTTCTATCATTTTTAAACCAGATACAGCAGATAAAGCAAAAGATAATGATGCAATTTGATTTAATGTATTTAAATATGAAGAATTAATTAAAATATCATTTATTTCTTGTATATAATTTATATAATTTACAGAAAAAGAAATTTTTTTTTTTAAATTAATATTTTTTTTTTTTAATTTTAAAAAATCTAATATTTTATGATTTATTTTTAATAAAATTATATTTTTTTTTAATTTTTTACTTTCTTTAATTTTATAAATTAAAAATTTAACATATTTATACCATTTATTTTTTGTTATATTAATTAATTCATCTTTTCATTCAGGTATAATTTTTTTTAAAAAAATAATATTTAAATAATATTTATTTGTTTTTATTTTATTTAGTAATTTTTTTAATTTTTGTGCTTTTTTTATTTTATTTTTTAAATAATTAATTTTATTAATTATTTCTTTTTTTTTTAAATTTTTATTAAATTTTAAATCATTTTTAAAAAAAGTATATTTTTTTTTTAATAATTTTATTCTTTTAAAAAAATTTTCATTTATTTTATTATAAAATTGTTTTCTTATTATAGATATATAAGTATTATAAGTATTATTAGTTATATTTTTTTTTTTTAATTTTTTTTTTAATTTATTTATTATTTTTATTACATAAATAAAAGATTTTTTTTTTTTTTTTATTTCTTTTATTTCTTTTAAAAATTTTAAAGTAATTAATTCTATATTTTTCATTTA
>CP144790.1:136151-291640 GCA_036689315.1 Candidatus Stammera capleta
GGTTCTATTAGAATAAATAATATAAATCTTCAAAATGAAATATTTGATCTATTAAAAATAAATAAAAAAAAATATAATTTTTTCTTAGAAGCATTAAAATATGGAACACCACCTCACATAGGTTTAGCTTTAGGTTTAGATCGTTTAATAATGTTAATAACAGGAGAAAAAAATATTAGAAATGTTATTGCATTTCCTAAAACTACATCAGGAAATTGTCCATTAACAGGTGCACCTGATTAAATTAAAAAAATTTATTTATTTTTTAAATTAAAATTAAAAAAATGACTAAAAGAATTATTGGTATAGATCCAGGATCATATTCTACTGGATATGGAATAATAGAAGTTTTTAAAAATAAAAATATTAAATATTTAACAAGTGGTTGTATAACAAGTAAATCTAATTATTATAATAGATTAAAAAAAATTTATTTAAAAATAAAAAATATATTTAAAAAATTTAAACCTTTAGAAATGGCAATAGAAAAAACATTTATATATAAAAATCCATATTCAATTTTAAAATTATGTCAAATAAATGGTGTTATTATATTAGCAGCATTAAAAAATTTAATTCCTATTTTTGAATATAATATATCTAAAATAAGAAAATCTGTTGTATTTAAAGGAAATGTAAATAAAAAATATATAAATATTAAAGTTAAAAAAATATTAAATATAAATTTTAAATTAAAATTAGATATAACAGATGCTTTAGCTGTAGCAATTGCACATTTTAATTTAAAAAATAAATAAATTTTTTTAATTTAATCAGGTGCACCTGTTAATGGACAATTTCCTGATGTAGTTTTAGGAAATGCAATAACATTTCTAATATTTTTTTCTCCTGTTATTAACATTATTAAACGATCTAAACCTAAAGCTAAACCTATGTGAGGTGGTGTTCCATATTTTAATGCTTCTAAGAAAAAATTATATTTTTTTTTATTTATTTTTAATAGATCAAATATTTCATTTTGAAGATTTATATTATTTATTCTAATAGAACCACTACCTAATTCATAACCATTTATTACTAAATCATATGAACTAGAAATTATTTTTGTATAATCATTTATATTTTTTATAGAATTTTTTTTTATATTTATAGGCATAGTAAATGGATGATGATATGATTCTAATATTTTTTTTTTATTATAAAAAAACATTGGAAAATTTACAATCCAAACAGGAAAATATTTATTTTTTAAATATAAATTAAAATTTTTACAAAAAAATTTTCTGATTTTTATTAAATTTTTATTATTTATTTTTTTAAAAAATAAAATAAAAATTAAATATTTTTCTTTTAATTTTAAATATTTACATATTTTTTGTAATATATCATTATTATATTTTTTTAAATTTAAATTATTTTCAAAATAAAATTTATTTTTTAGTTTTTTTTTTATTTTAAAAAAAAAACAATTATAAACATTATAATTTTTTATATATTTATATATATAATTAAAATCAAAATTTTTATTATTTAATTTTAAATTTAAACAAATTATTTTTTTATATTTTTTATTTATATTTTTAAAAAATTTTGATAAATCTATAAATTTTAAAGGATTTCTTAAATCTGGTTTATCTGTTCCATAAAAATTAATTGAATCTTTATAATTTATTTTTTTAAATGGAATATTAATTTTTATTTTTTTTATTTTTTTTAAAATATAATAAATCATTTTTTCTATTAAATTACTTATATTAATAAAATTTGAAAATGATATTTCTATATCTATTTGTGTAAATTCATGTTGTCTATCTGATCTTAGATTTTCATCACGAAAACATTTTACTATTTGATAATATTTATCCATACCAGAAATCATTAATAATTGTTTAAATATTTGTGGTGATTGTGGTAATGCATATGTTTTATTTTTATTTTTTATACTATATACAAAAAAATCTTGTGCTCCTTCAGGCATAGATTTTGAAAGATATGGTGTTTCAATTTCAATAAAATTTTTTTTTTGAAGAAAATTATGTACTAAATTTTTTACTTTTGATCTTATATAAAAAATATTATACATATATTCATTTCTTAAATATAAATAACGATATTTCATTATTGTTTTTTCATTATTATTATTATTATTATTTATATTTAATGGTAAAATTGATGAATAATTAAATATTTCTAAATTATAAATAAATATTTCTATTAAACCATTTTTTATTTTATTATTTATATTTTTTTTAGATCTTTTTTTTATTATTCCATTTATACCTATACATGATTCTTTTGTTAAAGATTTTGCAATTTTTCAAATATTTTTATATTTTTTTAATGAAAAAATTTGTACAAAACCTGTATTATCTTTCAAATTTATAAAAAAAATATTTTTTAATATTCTAATATCTTTAATTCAACCACATAAATAAACTTTTTTTTCAACATTATTAATATTTAAATTTATACAATATGTACGCATTTTTTTTTATAAAAAATAAATTTTTATATAAAAAATATTTTAATTTATTAATTTTAATAAATTAAAATATAATAATAAAAATATTATTATATAATAAAAAAAAATAAATTAAAAATTATTTATTAAAAAATTAATTTTATGAATATAAAAGAATATATATCAAATATATTAGATAAAATTTTTTTATCTATTAAATTAAAAAATAAATATGATTATAAAATAAATAATAATTTATTTTATAGTGATTATCAAATTAATGGTATTATTAATATTTCAAAAAAAGAAAAAATAAATTTATCTTATTTATTAAATAAAATAAAAAAAAAAATTAAAAAAATATTCTTTAATAAAAAATATAAATATAATAAATCCAGGTTTTATTAATATTTTTTTAAATAAAAAAGAATTATTAAAAATAATAAATAATTATTCAATAAAAAAAAATTTAGGAATAATAAATAAAAAAAAAAATAAAATAATTATTGATTATTCATCACCAAATGTAGCAAAAGAAATGCATGTTGGTCATTTAAGATCAACAATAATAGGAGATTGTATATCAAATATATTACAATTTTTAGGTAATAAAATAATTAGAATAAATCATATAGGTGATTGGGGAACACAATTTGGAATATTAATTGCATGAATAAAAAAAAATCAATTAGAAAAAAAAATTAAAAATTTAAAATTATTAGAATATATATATATAAAATCATATAAAAAATTTTTAAATGATAAGAATTTTGCAAATTATTGTAGAAAATATGTTGTTTTATTACAAAATAAAGATAATTATGTTTATAATTTATGAAAAAAAATAGTTAATATTACAATTAAAGAAAATCAAAAAATATATTCTTATTTAAAAATAAATTTAAAAAAAAAAAATATTATTGGTGAAAGTTTTTATCAAAATATGTTATTAAATATAGTAAATGATTTATTAAAAAAAAAAATAGCTATTATAAATAAAAAATCTAAAGTAATTTTTTTTGATGAATATAAAGATCCATTAATAATACAAAAAGCAGATGGTGCATATTTATATAGTACAACCGAAATAGCTTCTATAAAATATAGATATGAAAAATTTAAAATAAATGAAATAATTTATTTTACTGATTTTAGACAAAAACAACATTTAAAACAAATTTTTTATATTGTTAAAAAAGCAAAATATATTCCTAAATATGTAAAATTAAAACATTTATATTTTGGTATTATTTTAAATAAAAAAGGAAAACCATTAAAAACAAGAAAGGGATTAAATTTTAAATTAAAAAATTTAATTAAATTATCAAAAATAAAATCATTAAAATTAATTAAAATAAAACAAAAAAAAATCTATAAAAAAAAAAAATTAGAAAGAATTGCAAAAAAAATATCAATAGGAGCAATAAAATATGCTGAATTATCAAAAAATAGAAAAAAAAATTATATTTTTAATTGAAATAAAATAATATCTTTTAATGGTAATACTGGACCATATTTGCAATATGCATATACAAGAATAATTTCGATTTTAAGAAATAATAAAACTAATATTACAAAATCAATCAAATATAAAAATATAATATATGAAAAAAAAATAGAATTTATTATTTTAAAAAATTTATTAAATTTTGATGAAATAATAAAAATTACATCTAAAAAAGGAAAACCACATATATTATGTGATTATTTATATAATATAGCTAGTTTATTTTCAAATTATTATGAAAAAAATAACATAAAAATAATAAAAAAATTTTTAATAAAAAAAAGTAAATTAAAATTAATATCTATTATTGCAAAAACTATTAGAATAGGATTAAATTTATTAGGAATTCCTATTTTATATGAAATGTAAATTTAATTATTTAATTTATTAAATTAATTTTTTGACCTACAGTAAATAATGATTTTTTATTATAATCTTTGTATGATTTTACATTAAAAAAAAAATTTTTTATAAAAATATCTTTAATTAAATTAATATTTATTAAATAACCATGTTCAATAATTAATCAACCATTATTATTTAAATAAAATAATGATTTATTTATTATTTTTAATATTTCATATAAACCTTTATTTGATACTAAAGAAAAATAAGATTCATATCTTAAATCTCCATTTATTAAACAATTATTATTTTTATTTATATAAGGAGGATTACTTATTATTAAATTAAATTTTTTTTTTATTTTAGAAAATCAATTACTTTTATAAAAAAATACATTTTTAATATTTAATTTATTAGCATTATATTTAGATAATAAAATACATAAATTATTATTATCAATTCCTGTTATTTTTATAAATTTATAAAATTTAGCTAATGATATAGCAATTACACCAGATCCTGTTCCTAAATCTAAAATATTTAAAATATTTTCTTTTTTTATTAAATTTATTGAATATTCAATAATAATTTCTGTTTCTTTTCTTGGTATAAAAATATCAGGATATATATATATATTTATATTTCAAAAACAACAATTATTTATAATATAACAAATTGGTTCTCCTTTTAATCTTCTAATTAAAAACATATTTAATAAATTTAATTTATTTTTATTTATATAAAAATTTTTATTAACTAAAATTCAACTAATATCTTTTTTTAAAATATAATTTAAAAAAAATAAACATTCATAATATATAAATTTATTATATTTTTTAAATAAAATAACTTTTTTTAATCATTTAGATATATTCATTATTTTTTAATTTTATTTTTTTTTTTAAAAATTTTATTTTTATAGGTTCAATTATTATATCCATATTTCCTTTTAATATTTGATTTAAATAAAAAAAAGATAATTTAAATCTATGATCTGTTATTCTGTTTTTAGGAAAATTATAAGTTCTATTTCTATCACATCTAAATCCAGATCCTAATAAAATTTTTCTTTTATTTGATTTTTCTTTATTTCTTTTTGATAATTCTAAATCATATATTCTTGCTTTTAAAACTTCTAATGCTTTTTCTTTATTTTTATGTTGTGATCTTTCTTTTTGGCATTCAACAATAATATTAGTAGGTATATGTGTTATTCTTATTGCAGAATCAGTTGTATTTACATGTTGTCCACCAGCACCTGATGATTTAAAAGTATCTATTTTTATATCTTCATTTTTTATTATAGGTAATTTTAAATATGGAATATCTGGAAAAACAGCAACAGTACATGTAGATGTATGAATTCTTCCTTGTGATTCTGTTATAGGTATTCTTTGAACTCTATGTCCTCCTGATTCAAATTTTAAATTTTTATAAACATTTTTACCTATTATTTTTATAATAATTTCTTTATAACCTCCATATTCATTATTACTAAAATTTATTAATTCAACTTTCCATTTTTTTATTTCTGAATAATTTACATACATTTTAAATAAATCTGAAGCAAATAAAGATGCTTCATTACCACCAACACCTGAATGTATTTCTAAATATACATTTAATTTATCATTTTTCTCTTCAAAAAGTAAATTTATTAATTTGTTAATTTTTTTTATTTTTAATTTTTTTTTTAATTGTAAATTTATTATTTCTTCATTTGCTAATAAAAAAAAATCTGATTGTTTTTTTAAAGAAATAGCAAATTTTAATTCTTTATCATATTTATATATTAAATTTATATATTTTTTTATTTTTAATAAAATTGATAATTCTTTTATTAAAAAAGAGTATTTTTTATAATTTTTTAAATTATTTTTATTTAATAATAAATTTTTAATTTTTATTATACGTTTATATATAAAATTTAATTTAGATATATTTATATTATTCATATTTAATAAATATAATTATTTAAAATATTAAATGAAATATAATAATTATAAAAATATTATATAATACAAATAAAATAAATAAAAAATTATATAAAAAAATATTTATGTGTATAAAAATGATAGTAGGTTTAGGTAATAATGAAAAATCATTATTAAAAACAAGACATAATATAGGATTTTGGTTTATAAATTTTTTTCTTATAAAAGAAAAAAAAAAGAAAAAAATAAAAGATATATATGAAATTTTTATAAAAAATAAAAAAATTTTTTTTTATATGCCTAATTCTTATATTAATGAAAGTGGTAAATATATTTTTTTTATAAAAAATAAATTAAATATAAAAAATAATGAATTATTAATTGTACATGATGATTTAGATTTAAAACCAGGTCAAGCAAAAATAAAAAAAGGAATAGGTAAAATATGTTCACATAATGGAGTTAAAAATTTTGTTAAATATATAAATAATAAAAATAATTTTTACAGATTAAGAATTGGTATTGGTAAACCTTATAATAAAAATAATAAAAAAAAATTTGTTTTATCTGAACCATCTAAAAAAGAAAAATTATTAATTTATAAATCTATAAAAAAATCTTTTTATTGTATAAAAAAATGAATAATAGAAAATAATTTAAATAAAATTATAAATATTTTACATTCATATAAACCATATTTAAATAAATAATTTATAAATATTTTATTTATAAATATTTATTTTTAATTTAAAAAATTAAATATATATATGTTTATAAAAAAAATAAAAAACATAAAAAAAAATTTTTTATATATAAAAAATATATTAAATTATAATAAATTAAAACAAAATTTAAAAAAAATTAATAAAAAAATTAAAATAAAAACAAAAAAAAATATTTATTGTTATAAATTAAATAAAAAATATTTTTTTATAAAAAAAAATTTAGAATTAATAAAAAAAATAGAAATAAAAATAAAAAATATAAAAAACTTAAAAAAATATAAAAAAAATTTTTATTTAGAATTAAATAATATATTTTTTTTATTAAATAAAATAAAAAATAAATTTTTTTTATTTGATAAATATGATAAAAATAATTGTTATATAAATATACAATCAGGATCAGGTGGTATTGATGCTCAAGATTGGTCAAATATAATATTAAAAATGTATATAAAATGGTTAGAAAAAAAAAAATATAAATTTTTTATTTTAGAAAAAATACCAGGAGAAATTGCAGGAATAAAATCAGCATTATTATTTATAGAAGGTAAATATTCTTATGGTTTACTTAAAAATGAAACAGGTATACACAGATTAATAAGAAAAAGTCCATTTAAAAATAATAAAAAAAGACAAACATCTTTTAGTTCAGTTTATATATATCCACATAAAAAAAATAAATTTAAAAATTTAAAATTAAATATAAATGAATTAAAAATAGATGTATATAAATCATCAGGAACTGGAGGTCAATATGTTAATAAAACAGAATCTGCTGTTAGAATAACACATATACCTACTGGTTTAATTGCAAAATGTCAAGAAAATAGATCACAACATAAAAATAAAGAAAAAGCATTAAAACAATTAAAATATAAATTATTTAAATTTTATGAAAATAAAAAAATAGAAAAAAAAAATATAATAAATAAAAAAAAAAATAAAATAAAATGAGGTAATCAAATAAGATCATATTTTTTAGATAAATCAATTGTAAAAGATATAAAATCAAAAATAGAAATTTATAATATTAATTCTGTTTTAAATGGAAATATAGATTTATTTATAGAAAAAATTTTAGAAATAAACTATAAAAAAAAATATGAAAAATAAAAAATATGTTAAAAATATATATTTAATAAAAAATAAATATTCTAATATTTCTAGTTTTATTTTAGAAAAAAAAAATATAAAAGTTAATATAGCTGGAAGAATAATATCTAAAAGAAAAATGGGTAATATTACATTTTTAAATATACAAGATATAGAAGAAAATATACAAATATCAATAAATAAAAATATATTTTTAATAAAAAAATATAAATATTTAATAAAAAAAATAAATATAGGAGATATTATTTATATAATAGGAAATATATATAAAACAAAAACTAATGAATTAACAATAAAGTGTAAACATATTAAAATATTAGTAAAAACAAATGAATTTATTCCAGATAAATTTAATAAAATAAAAAATAAAAATATAAAATATAGAAAAAGATATTTAGATCTTATTATTAATAAAAAAACTAGAAAAACTTTTTTAAAAAGAATAAAAATAATTAAATTAATAAGATATTTTTTAGAAAAAAACAATTTTATGGAAGTAGAAACTCCAATGTTACATCCAATTCCAGGAGGTGCAATAGCTAAACCATTTAGTACAAAACATAATAAATTAAATATGAAAATGTATTTACGTATAGCACCTGAATTATATTTAAAAAAACTTATAATAGGTGGTTTTACTAAAATATTTGAATTAAATAGATGTTTTAGAAATGAAGGTATATCTAGATATCATAATCCAGAATTTTCAATGATAGAAATATATCAAGCATATTCAAATTATAAAGATATGATGTTTTTATTAGAAAAAATGTTTTTATTTTTATTAGAAAAATTTAATAATAAAAAAAATTATATATTTTATAAAAAAAAAAAAAATAAAATTTTCTTTTCCATTTAAAAAAATTACAATGAAAGAATCAATAATTTTATATACAAATTATTTTAAAAATATAAATGATTTAAATAATAAAAATAAAATAAAAAAAATAGCAAATAAATTAAAAATAAAAAATAATAATTATGAAATAGGTAAATTAATTTTTAAAATATTTGAAATAACAACAAAAAATAAATTAATACAACCAACATTTATTACACAATATCCTATAGATATATCACCTTTATCAAAAAAAAATAATAATAATAAAAATATTGCAGAAAGATTTGAATTATTTATAGGAGGTTATGAAATATGTAATGGATTTTCTGAACTAAATGATTATAAAGAACAAGAAAATAGATTTATAAAACAAATAAATAAACAAGAAAAAAAATTTTTTGATTATGAATATATAAAAGCATTAAAAATAGGTTTGCCTCCAACTTCTGGTTTAGGTTTAGGAATAGATAGATTAATTATGTTATTAACAAATAATATATCTATAAAAGATGTAATATTTTTTCCTATTTTAAAAAATTTAAATTAAATTATTTTTATATTTTAATATAATTTTTTTAGTAAAATTTTTTCTAATATATAATCTTGCTTTATAAAAATTTTTTTTTAAATTTTTTTTCATAAATATTTGAATTTTTAAATTTTTAGTATAAAAATTATATGTTTTTTTATAATTACAATTAATATAAAAAATATAATTATATAAAATTAATAATTCTTTTAAAAAAAAAATTTTTTCTTTTTTTGAAAATATATAAATAAAAGGTTGTCCAATTATTCTATATATAAATGGAATATTTTTTTCTCCTATTATTGGTATTAATAATATTTTTTTTATTTTATTAAAAAAATAACTATTAATATAAGTTAATTTAAAAAAATAATTTAAATTAAAAGACATAATACATGTATCATATATTGGTAAATTTATAATATTTAAAAATATTGTTTTTATTTCTATACCTATTTTATATAAATCACATATATTTTTTTTATTTTTTAAAAATGAACATAAATAAAATTCTATAATTTTACCAATAAAACCTTTATCAAAAATAATTTTATTTGATAATTTTATATTTAAATTTTTTAATAATAATTTTATAGAAAAACCTTTAATATTATTACAAATATTTAATAAATTTTTTTTATCTAAAAATTCATTTTCATAAAAATAAAACATATATATATTATATATATATAAAATATATAATTAAATAAAAAAATATAATTTTATTAATTTAAATTTTTATTAAAAAAAATAAATATGATTTTAAAATGTGGAATAATTGGTTTACCTAATGTAGGTAAATCAACATTATTTAATATAATGACAAAAAGTAATATAAGAAATGATAATTTTCCATTTTGTACAATAAAACCAAATATAGGTAATTCAATTTTAAATGATTTTAGATTATATAAAATATTTAAAATATTAAAAAGAAAAAAAATAATTCCTTCTTTTATTAAAATAATTGATACTGCTGGTTTAATAAAAGGATCATCTAAAGGAAATGGATTAGGTAACTATTTTTTAGAAAAAATAAAAGAATCAGATATTTTAATTCATGTAGTTAGATTATTTGAAGATAAAAATATTATTAATTTAAATAAAAATATAGATCCAATAAGAGATATAAATATATTAATAAATGAATTAATTTTATATGATATTTTTACATTAGAAAAAATTAAAAATAAATCTAAAAATAAAAAAAAAAAAAAAATTATTAATTTATTTATAAATAATTTAGAAAAAGGATTAATTAAAAATTATTATTCAAAAAAAATAAAATTATTAATAAATAAACCAGTAATATATATTATTAATATTGATAATAATAATAATAAAAATAAAATAAAAAAAACAATAAAAAAAATGATAAAATTTTTAAAATTAAAAAATAATTCAAGTTTTATATTACCAATAAATATTAAATTTTATGAAAATAAAGAAAAAAAAATAGAATATAATTTATATCAATATGATAAAATAGACAAAATAATTAAAATATGTTGTAAATTATTAAAAAAAAAAATATTTTTTACAATAGAAAAAAATAAAATTAAATTATGGTTATTAAATAATAATTGTTTAATTTTAGATGCAGCAAAAAAAATACACTCATATTTTAAAAAAAATTTTATAAGAGCACAAATAATTAATTTTATTTATTTTATTAAATATAATAAATGAGATATAGCAAAAAAAAAAGGTTTTATGAAAAATGAAGGAAAAAATTATAATATTATTGATGGAGATATAATAAAAATTTTAACAAATAATTAATTAAAATTTAATATTTTATTTTTTAATAAAAACAAAATTAATAACAAAATAAAAGGTTTAAAAATGTTATCAATTAAAGATAAACCTATTTATCTTATTTTTTTTATTGAAATGTGGGAACGTTTTGGTTTTTATGGACTTCAATCTGTAATTACTTCTTATATGATAAAAAGAATGCTAATTTCTGAAGGACATGCAATTTCTTTATTTTCTGCTTTTACAGCAATAGTATATGGTTTTGTTGCTATTGGTGGATGGTTAGGTGATAAATTTTTAGGAACAAAAAGAACAATAATTTTAGGTCTAATATTTTTAATATTAGGATATGCTATTATATCATTTTGTTATGTTCATAAAAATTTAATATATTTGGGTTTATCAACAATAGCTATAGGTAATTGTTTATTTAAAGCAAATCCAACAACATTATTATCTATGTGTTCTAAAAAAAGTAATAAAACTGTTGAAACTATTTTTACAATGTATTATATGTCAATAAATATTGGTTCTTTTATATCTATGATGATAACACCAATATTAATAAGTTATTTTAGTTGGAAATTTGCATTTTTATTATCAGTTGTTATATTAACATTAAATTTATTTATTTTTATTAAATATAAATATCTTTTAAAAGATTATGGATCTGAAGCTGATTTTTTACCATTAAGAATAGATAGATTAATATTATCTGTATTAATATCAATTTCATTAATATTTGCATTTACATGGGCTTTAAAAAATTATTATATAATAAATAAAGTATTATCAATAATATTTACTATTACTTTTTTAATATTTATAAAAAATATTTTTGTTTGTAAAGGATTTGAAAGAAAAAAAATGATAGTTGCTTTTACTCTAATATTAGAAGCAATTTGTTTTTTTATATTATATAATCAAATGCCAACATCTTTAAATTTTTTTTCAAAAAAAAATTTAATACATAAAATATTTGGAATAAATTTAGCTGGTGAACAATTTCAAGCATTTAATCCATTTTGGATTATTATTTTATGTCCAATTATAACTAAATTTTATAAAAAATTAGGTAAAATTTTTCCTGTAACACATAAATTTGTAATAGGAATGTTTTTATGTTCTTTTTCATTTTTTATTATTAATTTAGGTATACATTTTAATATAAATAAAACAGGATTAATATCAGGAGAATGGTTTTTATTTAGTTCTTTATTACAAAGTTTAGGTGAATTAATGATATCTGGATTAGGTTTATCAATGATATCTCAATTAGTACCAAAAAATTTAATGGGATTTATAATGGGTACTTGGTTTTTAACAACATCAGTAGCAACATTAATATCTGGAAATATTGCATCTATATTTTCACTAAATATAAAAAAAAATGTAAGTACATTATTATCATTAATACTATATAATAATTTTTTTATGAAAATGAGTTTATTTAGTAGTATTACTGCAACATTAATGTTTTTTATTGCACCATATTTAAATAAAATAATTATAAAAAATAAAGAAATTTCAAATAATAATAATAAAAAAAAATAATAAAACAAAGGAGAAAAATTTGAGTACTGCTATAATAATTTGTATGCATGGAAAATTAGGATTAGAATTATTAAATTCATCAGAATTAATAATAGGAAAACAAAAAAATATATTATCTATTGATTTTTTAGAAAAAGAAAATGTAGATAATTTATATTATAAATATAAAAAATCAATTAAATTATTAAATACAAAAAAAGGTTTAATTTTTTTTGTTGATATTTTTGGAGGTAGTCCATTTAATGCAGCAAATAAAATATTAAATAAAAAAAAAATAAAATGTGATATAATTTGCGGTACAAATATACCCATGATATTAGAAACTTTAATAATAAGAAAAGATAATATAACTTTTGAAGAAATAATAAATAATGCTTTAAATAAAGGAAAAGAAGGAATAACTAATGTAATTAAAAAAAAAAATTTAAATAATTTAAAAAAAAAAAAAATAAATAAAAAAAAAGGAAACAAAAATAATATGGAATTAAAATTAGTTAGAATTGATGATAGATTAATACATGGACAAGTATCTACTGGTTGAAGTAAAGAATTAAAAATATCTAAAATAATTATAGTAAATGATGATATATCAAAAGATAAAATAAGAGTAGAATTATTAAAACAAGTATCACCTCCTGGAATAACAGCACATGTAGTTAATATAAATAAATTTATTAAAGTATATAATAATCCTAAATATTGTAATGAAAAAGTTTTATTATTATTTACAAATCCAAAAGATATATTTATGATTATTGATCATGGAATAAAAATAAAATCAGTTAATATTGGAGGTATGTCATATAAAAAAGGAAAAAAACAAATTACTGATGCAATTTCTATTAATAAAGAAGATATAAAATATTTTTTAAAATTATCAAATAAAAATATTGAATTAGAAATAAGAAAAGTTCCTAATGATAAAAAAATAAATTTAATAAATTTATTAAAAAAAATTAATATTTAAATGTTAAATTTAATTTATTTAGGAGATTTTTAATGGAGATAACTTATTACAAAATAATATTAATTTTTATAACTAGTTTTATTATTGGAATGGAATCAATTTTAGATCAATTTCAAATACATCGTCCATTAATTGCATGTACATTAATTGGTTTAGTTTTAGGAGATATAAAACAAGGAATAATAATAGGTGGAACTTTAGAAATGATTTCTTTAGGATGGATGAATGTTGGTGCAGCTATATCACCAGATTGTGCTTTATCTTCAATAATTTCAACTATTCTAGTTATATCTGGAAAACAAACAATAGGTTCAGGAATAGCTTTATCTATTCCTTTAGCAGCTGCAGGACAAATATTAACAATAATAGTTAGAAGTTTAACAATATGGTTTCAACATTTTGCAGATAAAATTGTAGAAGAAAATAAAAATTTATTTTATATTTCTTTTTTACATATAAATGCATTAATATTACATGCAATGAGAATATCTATACCATCAACATTATTTTATATGTATGTTGGAAATACAACAATACAAAAAATTTTTGATTTAATTCCTGTTTTTATAACTAATGGTTTAAATATAGCTGGAGGTATTATTGTTGTAGTTGGATATGCTATGGTTATAAATATGATGAAAACAGAATATTTAATGCCTTTTTTTTATTTAGGGTTTATAATATCTGGTTTTACAAAATTTAATTTATTATCATTTGGTTTACTTGGTATAATATTTGCAATTATATATATACAACTTTCTCCTAAATATAATAATAATATTAATGTTATTGAAAATATAAATAAAAAAAAAGATGATGAATTAGATTAAAAGGTTTTATTATATGAAAAATAAAATAAGATCCAGTGATATAAATATTGTTTTTATTAGAAGTATTTTTATTCAAGGATCATGGAATTTTGAAAGAATGCAATCATTAGGTTTTTGTTTTTCTATTCTTCCTATAATAAAAAAACTTTATTGTAAAGATGAAAAAGAAAAAAAAAAAGCTTTAAAAAGACATTTAGAATTTTTTAATACTCATCCTTATATGGTTTCACCAATACTTGGAATTATAATAGCTATGGAAGAAAAAAAAGCTAATGGTTTTAATATAAAAAGTAGTACTATTAATAATATTAAAGTTGGACTTATGGGACCATTAGCTGGTGTAGGTGATCCTATTTTTTGGGGTACAATAAGACCAATATTATCAGCATTAGGATCAAGTTTATCTATTACAGGTAATATATTAGGACCTTTAATATTTTTTTTAATTTTTAATATTATTAGATTAACATATATGTATTATAGTTTATTTATTGGATATAAAAAAGGAATAAATATAATTGAAGATATAAGTAGTAATAATAATATTTTAAAAAAAGTAACTGAAGGATCATCTATATTAGGATTATTTGTTTTAGGAGCTTTAGTAAATAAATGGACAAATATAAATATTCCTTTAATAATATCTAAAATAGAAAAAACAATAAATATAACAAATATTATTACATTACAAAATATATTTGATCAATTAATACCAGGATTAATTCCATTAATTTTAACTTTAATATGTATGTGGCTTTTAAATAAAAAAATTAATCCTTTTTTTATAATAATTAGTTTATTTTTAATAAGTATAGTTTGTAATTATTTTCATTTTTTAACTAATTAAATATATAAATTTAAAATAATATAAATTATATTTATATTTTTTATATTATAAATAATAAAATAATTAAATTATTAATTAATAATATTTTAATTTAGGTTTATAAATGAAAAAAAATATTAATAAAATAAAAAAAATATATATAGAAGATGAATTAAAAAAATCATATTTAGATTATGCAATGTCTGTAATAATAGGAAGAGCACTTCCAGATGTTAGAGATGGTTTAAAACCAGTTCATAGAAGAATATTATATGCAATGTATATTTTAGAAAAAAAATATAATAAACAATATAAAAAATCAGCAAGAATAGTAGGTGATGTTATTGGTAAATATCATCCTCATGGAGATTCAGCTGTATATGAATCTATTGTTAGAATGGCACAAAAATTTTCACTAAGATATACATTAATAGATGGACAAGGAAATTTTGGTTCTATAGATGGAGATCCTGCTGCAGCTATGAGATATACAGAAATAAGAATGTCAAAAATAACTAAAGAATTTTTGTATGACATAGATAAAAATACAGTTAATTTTTTACCTAATTATGATTCAACAGAAAAAATACCAGAAATATTACCAACAAAAATACCAAATATTTTAATTAATGGAGTAACTGGAATTGCTGTTGGTATGGCAACAAATATACCACCACATAATATTTCAGAAATAATGAATGCATTTATTGCTTTTATTGATAACAAAAATATTTCAATTAAAGAATTAATGAATTATATACCAGGTCCTGATTTTCCTACTGGAGGTATTATAGAAAATAATGATGAATTATATAATGCATATTGTACTGGAAAAGGTACTATATATATAAGAGCAAAAATAAAAAAAGAAAAAAAAACAAAAAAAAAAAAAAAAATAATTATATATGAATTACCATATCAAGTAAATAAAAGAAAATTAATTGAAAAAATAACAAAATTAGTAAAAGAAAAAAAAATAGAAGGAATAAATACATTAAGAGATGAATCAGATAAAGATGGATTAAGAATAAATATAGAAATAAAAAAAGAAATAAACAGTGATTTTATAATAAATAAATTATTATTTTTAACAAATTTAAGAATATCTTATGGAATAAATATAGTTGCTTTATATAAAAATCAACCTCAAGTTTTAAATTTAAAAAAAATATTAAAAATTTTTTTAAAACATAGAAAAAAAATTATAAAAAATAAAACATTTTTTGAATTAAAAAAAAAAAAATCTAAAATACATATTTTAGAAGGTTTTTTAATTACTAAATATAATATAAATATTATTTTAGAAATAATAAAAAATTCTAAAAATAAAAAAATAGCTAAAGAAAAAATAATTAAAATTAAATGGATTATAAATAATAAAATTAAAAAATATTTTAAAAATAAAAATGAATATAAATTTAGTGAAAAACAAATAGAAAGTATACTTAATCTAAATTTATGTAAATTAACTAAATTTGAACAAATAAAAATAAAAAAAGAATATTTTTTTATAAAAAAAGAAATAAAAAATTTAGAAGAAATATTAAATTCTAAATATAAATTAGAAAATATTATTAAAAATGAATTTATATATATAAAAAAAAAATTTGGAGATAAAAGATTAACAAAAATAAAAAAAAAAATAAAAAAAATAAATAAAAAAGATTTAATAAAAAAAGAAAATGTTGTTGTAACTTTATCAAAACATGGATATATAAAATATCAAAAACTTTCTAAATATGAAATCCAACATAGAGGTGGTAAAGGAAAATTAGCAGCTAAAATAAAAAAAGAAGATTTTATACAAAAAATATTAGTAACAAATACACATGAAAATATATTTTTATTTTCAAACAAAGGAAAATTATTTTTTACAAAAGTTTATAATTTACCATACTATGGTAGAACATCTAAAGGAAAACCATTAATTAATTTTTTTAATTTAGAAAAAAAAGAAAAAATTACAACAATAATATCTTTACCTAAATATAAATTAAAAAATAATATTTTATTAGTAACATCTTTTGGTTTAGTAAAAAAAATAGAAATAAAAAAATTAAATATATATAGAAAAAATAGTGGATTAAATATAATTAATTTAAAAAAAAATGATGAATTAATAAGTGTTAATTTAACAAATGGAGAAAATAAAATAATGCTTTTTTCAAAATTAGGAAAAGCATTAAAATTTTCTGAAAAATATATAAGAAATACAGGAAGATCTTCTTGTGGAGTAAAAGGAATAAATTTATTAAAAAATGATAAAGTTGTTTCATCAATTATTTTAAATAATAAAAAATATGAAGAAATAGTTATTGTAACAGAAAATGGTTATGGAAAAAGAACTTTTTTAAATGAATTTTCACAAAAATCTAGAGCAACAAAAGGATGTATTTTTATAAAAATAAATAAAAAAAATGGACCTGTAATTGGTGTAAAAAAAATAAAAAAAAATGATCAAATAATAATAGTTACAAATACAGGAAATTTAATTAGAATATCTGTATCAGAAATAAATATTTTAAAAAGAAATACACAAGGAATTATTTTAATAAGAAAAAAAAATATAAATGAAAAAATAATGAGTTTACAAAGAATTTAAAAAAAATAAATATTTTTTATATTTAATTTATTAAATTTAAATTAATTAAATAATATGAAGAGATATTGTTTTTATAGTATTTATTGAAAATAAATACCCAGAAACCATTATAATAATATCTCCTTTTGTAACATAATTTTTAGATAATGATAATTTTTTTCCAATATTATAAAAATCTTCAACTGATTTTATATCATTAACAAAAAATGAAAATACACCTCTAACTAAAAGTAATTGTTTAGAAATAATTTTATTATTTGTTAAAGCCAATATAAAAGAACTAGGAAAATATTTTCTTAAAAACATAACTGTTTTTCCTTTTCTAGTAAAAACTAAAATTAAAGGAGATTTTAATTTTTTAGAAATATCAACTGCACTTTTACAAACAATTTCATTTGTAGAAATAATATTTTTTTCTTTATAAAATGGACAAAAATTAATCATTGATAAATCTGTTCTTTTACAAATCTTAGACATAATTTTTACAGATTCTATAGGATATTTTCCCTTTGCTGTTTCTCCAGATAACATAACAGCATCAGTACCATCTAATATTGCATTTGATACATCACCAGCTTCAGCTCTAGTTGGTCTAGGATTTAAAATCATTGATTCTAACATTTGAGTTGCTGTTATAACAATTTTTTTATAAAAATTACATTTTTTTATAATTGATTTTTGATGTAAAATAACATCTTCAACTGGAATTTCAACACCTAAATCACCTCTTGCAATCATAATTCCATCTGAAACATTTAATATACTATCAAAATTTTTTAAACTTTCTTTATTTTCTATTTTAGAAATAATTTTTATATTTTTTCCATTATTATTATTTAAAAAATTTTTTATTTCTAAAACATCTAATTTATTTCTAACAAAAGAAGCAGCAATAAAATCTATATTATTATTACAACCAAAAATTAAATCAGCTTTATCTTTATTTGATAAAAAAGGTAAATTTATTGAAATTCCAGGTAAATTTATTCCTTTATTTTCACCTAAAATACCATTATTTAATACTCTACATAAAATTTCATTATTATTTTTATCTATACTAATGACTTTCATTGATATTAATCCATCATCAATCAAAATCAAACTACCAATTTCAATTTCATTAATAAAATTTTTATATGAAATACCAATTTTTTTTTCATTACCTAAAAATTTATCATCACATATAATACTAAAAAATTGATCTGTTTTTAAATAAATTTCTTTTATTTTATTAAATTTTAATGTTCTTATTTCAGGTCCTTTTGTATCTAAAATTACAGAAACATTTTTTCCTGTAATTTTTTCAGCTCATATTAAATTATTTAAATTTTTTTTATGATCATCATAATTTCCATGAGAAAAATTTAATCTCATTATATCCATACCAAAATTTATTAAATCAATAAATAAATTTTTTTTATTTATAGATGGTCCAATAGTACAAATAATTTTTGTTTTTTTCATTTATAAAATATCACTTTTTATTTTATTTAATAAATTATTAAATGCGTTCTAGTGGAATTGAACCACTGACTTCCATCACGTCAAAATGGCACTCTACCTCTGAGTTAAGAACGCAATAAATAATATATATATATTATATTATTATATTAAAAATATATAATATATACTATAATAACAAAAATTAAAAAATTTACAATATTAAAAATTATTTGATTATTTAATTAATAATATATAAAATTAATATTATAATATATATATTATGATAAATAACATAATAAAAGATTTAGAAGAAAGACATTTAATTTCAGAAATATCAAATAAAAATAAAATAATTAAATTATTAAAAAAAAAAATAAATATTTATTGTGGTTTTGATCCTACAAATGAAAGTCTTCATTTAGGACATTTAATTCCTTTAATTTCATTAATAAGATTTCATAATTTTGGATATAAAATAATTATAATTATAGGTGAAACAACAGCAAATATAGGAGATCCAAGTTTTAGAGAAAAAAATAGAAAAAATTTATCAGAAAAAAAAATAAAAAATTTTTCAAAAAAAATAAAAAATCAAATAAAAAATTTTTTTAAAAATATTAATAATTTAAAAATATTAAATAATAAAAAATGGTTTAATAAAATTAAATTATCATTTTTTTTAAAAAAAATTTGTAAAAATTTTTCAGTTAATCAAATGTTAAATAAAGAAGCAATAAAAATTAGAAATAAAAAAAATATAAAAGGATTATCTTTTTCTGAATTATCATATAATATTTTACAAAGTTTTGATTTTTTATATTTATTTAAAAATTTTAATGTTAAACTTCAAATAGGAGGTTCAGATCAATGGGGAAATATTTTATCTGGAATATTTTTAATAAAAAAAATATATAAAAAAGAAACATTTGGATTAACATTACCTTTAATTACAAATAAAAAAGGAAAAAAATTAGAAAAAACAGAAAAAAAAAATATATGATTAGATCCAATAAAAACAACACCATATGAATTTTTTCAATTTTGGTTAAATATATCAGATAAAAATATTTATAAATTTTTAAAACAATTTACTTTTTTAAATATAAAAATAATAAAAAAAATAAAAAAAAAAAAAAATATATTTATTGCTAAAAAATTATTAGCAAAAAAAGTAACAATAATTGTTCATGGAAAAAAAGAAACAAAAGATGCTATGTTAATAACATATATTTTTTTTTATAAATTAAAAAAAAATATTATAATAAATGATTTAAATTTTTTATTTAAAAAAAAAATACCAAAATTAATAATAAAAAATAATATCTTTTATATAAAAGAAATATTAATATTATTAAATATAGTAAAATCAAAAACAAAAGCATCAATATTAATAGAAAATAAATCTATTATTATAAATAATAAAAAAAAAATATTAGATAAAAATTATAAAATAAAAAAAGAAGATAAATTATTTAATAAATATACAATAATTTGTAAAGGAAAAAAATTTTTTTATTTAATTAAATGGGAAAATTAAAGAGAATTTTTTAATGAAAAAAGAAAAAATAGAATTTAAAATATATAAAATATATACAAAAAATATTATATATAAATCATATATAAATAATATAAAAGAAATATTAAAACCAAAAACAAAAATAAAGGTTGATATACAAAAAAAAAATATTTTTAAAAATATTTTTGAAATAACATTAATTTTAAAATTAACAGCTAAATATAAAGATAAATTATGTTTTAAATGTTTAATAGAACAATCAGGTATATTTTTTATAAAAACAATAGAAAATAAAACTTTAAATTATTGTATAAATGTATATTGTCCAGAAATATTATATCCATATTTAAGAGAATGTATATCAAATATAACTAATAGAAGTTTTTTTAATGTAATAAATATTATTCCTATAAATTTTGCACTTATTTATAAAAATAAAAAATAAAATTAAAAATATCTTTCTGTATAAATATTTTTCTTTTTAATTCCATAAATTTTATTTAATACATAAGATATATTATTAATCATATAAATATTACCACATAACATAAAATTACTATTTTTAGAATTTATTTTTATTTTTAATTTTTTTTCTAGTTTTTTATTTAAAAAAAAATCAATAATTTTACATGAAAAATTTAATTTATTATTTAAATTATTTTTTTCTCTACTAACCAAACTAACAAAAATTAATTTATTTAAATAATATTTTTCTTTTAATTTAAAAATTTTTTCAATAAAATTAAAACTATTATTATATTTTACAATATATAATAAAAAAATTTTATCAAAATTTTTATTAATAAATTTAAAATCACTGTTTAAAATTGATAAAAATGGACCAATAGCTGTATTAGCACCTAACATAAATAAATACTTTTTAGGACTAATATTTTTTATTATAAAATTACCATAAGATTTTTTAGATACATAAATATAATTTCCATTTTTTAAATTAAAAAGAATATTACTAAAATATCCATTATTAACTTTATATATATAAAATTTTAAATATTTATTTTTTATAGAACTTATTATAGAATATAATCTATAAATAAAATTATTATTTTCTTTTATAGCAATTTTTATATATTGTCCAGCATTTTTAAAATTTATATTATTTTTTATTTTTAAAATAAATAAATTATTTTTTTTTTTTTCTATTGATAATATTTTTTCTTTTAACCATTCACTCATAATTATAAATTTATATAATATATAAAATAATTAATTATTTATTTTTTTTATAAAAGAAAATTCTTTATAACCTCTATATATAGATTTTCCTTTTAATTCTTCTTCTATTCTTATTAATCTATTATATTTTGAAACTCTTTCTGATCTACTAATAGAACCTGTTTTTATTTGACCTGAATTAACACCAACAGATAAATCAGCAATAGTAGTATCTTCTGTTTCTCCTGATCTATGTGATATTATAACAGAATAACCATATTTTTTTGCTAATTTTATTGTTTTTAATGTTTCTGTTAAAGTACCAATTTGATTTGGTTTAATTAAAATAGAATTAGCAATTTTTAATTTTATTCCTTTTTTTAATAAAGAATAATTTGTTACAAAAAGATCATCTCCAACTAATTGAATTTTTTTACCTAATTTTTTTGTAATATTAATAAATCCATCAAAATCTATTTCACTCAATGCATCTTCTATTGATAAAATTGGATATTTATTAACTAATAAATTTAAATATTCAATAAATTCTAAAGATGAAAATTTTTTATTTTCATTTTTTAAATAATATTTTTTTTCTTTTAAATTATAAAATTCTGATGAAGCACAATCTAAACATATAAATACATCATAACCTGGAATATATCCTGATTTTTTTATAGATTCTATAATTAAACAAATTGCTTCTTCATTAGAAGATAAATCCGGAGCATATCCACCTTCATCTCCTATTGATATTCTTTTATTTTTTAATTTTAAAATTTCTCCTAATTTATGAAATATTTCTGAACCTATTCTTATAGAATGTCTAATACTTTTTGCTCTTATTGGTTGTATCATAAATTCTTGTATATCAATACTATTATCAGCATGACAACCACCATTTATTATATTCATCATTGGAACAGGCATAATAAATTTATTTTTATTTTTTTTATTAAATAATTTATTTATATATAAATATAATGGAATACCTTTTGATTTAGCTGATGCTTTTGCTACAGATAATGATACAGATAATATTGAATTTGCTCCTAATTTAGATTTATTTTTTGTTCCATCAATTTTAATCATAATATTATCAATATTTTCTTGATCAAATGAATTTAAACCAATTAATTCTTTAGATATTATATTATTAATAATAAAAACAGATTTCATAACACCTTTACCACAAAAACGATTTATATCATTATCTCTTAATTCTATTGCTTCATTAATACCAGTAGATGCACCTGAAGGAACAATAGATGTACCTATTGAACCATCATCTAAAAATACATCAGATTCAACAGTTGGATAACCTCTAGAATCAATAACTTCTCTACCTAAAATTTTTATTATTTTTGACATAATTTTCCTTAAAAAATAATATAATTAAATATAATTATATTACTTAATAATAAAACTATCAAATATATAATTTATATTATATATATTTATTGATAAATATAAATTATATGTTAATATATAAAAATAATATTTTATAGCGGGGTGGAGCAGTATGGTAGCTCATCGGGCTCATAACCCGAAGGTCGTTGGTTCAAATCCAACCCCCGCAAATATAAAAAATTAATAATTATTATTTAAAAAATTAAATATAGATATAATTATATATATAATTAAAATACCTCTAATAAAACCAAATATAAATCCAAAAATTTTATCTAAAAATAATAAACTAATATCAAAAAAAAATAATTTAATAAAATTAAATATAATTTTATATATTGTTATAAAAATAAAAAATAAAAATGAATATAAAAAATATTTAATAAAAATTTTATTTAAAATAAATATTTTATAATTAAAATATTTATAAAATAAATATATAAAATATTTATAATATTTTTTAGTTAAAAAATAAGAAAAATATAACATAAAAATAGATGAAATTTCATCAATAAAACCTTTTCTAAAACCTAATAAAGAAGAAATAAAAATTATAATTAAAAAAAAATATTTTATCATAATATTTATGTTTTTTATTTAAAAAAAATTGAATGTAAATATAATCCATAAGGTTTAACAATATTTATATATATATCTTTATTTTTATTTTCAAATAAAAATAAATTTTTAATATATGAATAAGAATAAATTTTTGAACCTACTAATAATAAACAATTAATTATTTTTCTAATCATATGATAAAAAAATGAATTTGCTTTTATATCAAAAAAAATAAAAGAATTTTTTCTATAAATATTTAAATGAATAATATTTCTATATGTATTTATTTTTTTTCTTTTTTTTAATGGACATAAAAAAAAAAAATCATGTTTTCCTATAAATATTTTTGCTGTATTTAACATTAAATTAATATTAATATTAAATGGATAATTTAATACTAAATTATTCAAAAAAATAGATTTTATATTTTTTTTTTCATTATTATAAACAACATATATATACCTTCTAGCTATAGCATTAAAACGACAATGAAAATCTTTAGAAACTTTTTTAATCCATTTTAAAGATATATCTTTAGGTAAAAAATAATTTGAACCTAATAACCAATTTTTATTTTTTCTTTTGGTTTTTGTATCAAAATGAAAAATTTGACCTAAACTATGTACACCACAATCAGTTCTACTTGAACCAAATACTTCAATTTTATGATTAGCTATCTTAGATATTGATTTTTCTATTTTTTCTTGTATACTATTTTTATTATTTATTTGTTTTTGCCAACCAATATAATTTGATCCATTATATTCAACACATGCTAATAATCTATACATTTTTATTATATATATATAATTAAAATTTAATTACATTTTTAATATATTTTCTCAAATAATATAATTTAGATTTTTTAAATTTTTTTATTTTATTTTTTATTTTTATATCAAAAATAATAGGAGAATATTTTTGAAAAACTCTTTCTATATATTCTCCATTTGAATTTTTTCTTACTGTAAAAGAAGAATTAATTCCTCTATTCTTTTTTGCAATAACAATTCCTTCAAACGATTGTAATCTTTTTTTTTTACCTTCTTTAACCCAAATTAAAACATTAATTATATAACCAGATTTAAAAAAAGGAATATTTTTTTTTATTTGTTTAGATTCAATAAAATTTATTAATTTATTTTTCATAAAAATATCCATAATTTTATATATTATTTATAAATGTTATTTTTTAACAGATAAGGTTTTATTATTTTTGTTTTTTTTATAGATTTTTTTAATCTTCATTTTTTTATATTATAATGATTTCCAGATAAAAGAACATCAGGAACACAAAAACCATTAAAATTTTTAGGTTTTGTATAATTAGGATATCCTAATATTCCTTTAACATTAGAAAAAGAATCTAAATTAACAGAATCAATATTATTTAAAATTCCTGGAATTTGCCTAACTAAAACATCAATTAAAACTAATGATGGAATTTCACCACAACTTAAAACATAATCACCTATTGATAATTCCATATCAACATAATTATCAATTATTCTTTGATCAATACCATTATATCTACCACAAATCAATATTAATTTTTCATATAAAAATAATTTTTCAATTATATTATTATTTAATATAATTCCTTGAGGAGATAAATAAATTATACAAAATTTATTATTATAAATATTTTTAGCATTACATATAGCTAAATATAAAGGTTTAGGTTTAATTAAAACACCAGGACCACCACCATAAATTTTATCATCTATTTTTTTTTTATTAGAAAAATTTTTTAAATCCCAAAGATCAATAATTATTTTTTTATTTTTTATTGCTTTTTTTATTATTCCAAAATTAAAACAAGAATAAAAAAATTCTGGATTTATAGTAATTATTCCAAATTTCATTTTACATAAAAATAAATTAAATATTTCAATTTACATAAATAATTTTTTTTTTAACATTTATTTTATTTATAACTTTATCATATATAAGTGGAATAAAATATTTTTTTTTTTTTAATATATTTTTTTTTTCAATAACTAAAACATCATTAGATTTTTTTATTTCTAAAATATTTATAACTATACCTAAAAAAATTTTTTTTTCATTAAAAACTTTACAATAAATTATATCTTTGTAAAAAATATAATTTTTATTATATATATTTTTTTTATAAGTATATAAATATTTATTTACTAAATTTTTAACAATAAAAATAGATTTTATATTTTTTATTTTAACTATATAAAATAAATTTTTATATAAAAAATATTTTTCTACTTTTAATAAAATTTTTCTTTTAAATAAAAATATAATTCAAGGATTATAAATAAAAATATCTTCTTTTTTATAAGTAAATGAAAAAATTTTAATAAAACCTAAAATACCAAAAGTAGAACAAAATTTTCCTATCACTAAAAATTTTTTCATTAAATTTATTTTAGTTTACAAATATTTTTATATTTTTTAAATAAATATAAAACTCTTTTAGAAGAAATAGCTCCTTTACTTAACCAATAAGTAAAACAATTAACATTAAAAAAAATTTTATTTTTACATAAAGGATTAAAATATCCTATTTTTTTTATAAATTTTCCATCTCTTGATCTACGTCTATCAGCAACAACAATTCTAAAAAAAGGTAAATTTTTTCTACCTGAACGAGCTAAACGTATAACAACCATTTATTTCCTCATAAATATTATATTTTTTTTTTTAAAAATAGTCTTTTATATTTTTTAATAAATCAAATTTTGATTTATTTTTTAACATATTTTTTATTTTTTTAAAACTATAAAAAATTTTTAAAACATTATTAACATCATCAATAGTATAACCAGATCCTAAAGATATTCTTTTTTTTCTATAATATTCTATTATACTAGGATTATTACGTTCAAAAATAGTCATACTATTTATTATATTTTTTATTTTACATAAAAATTTTTCATTAAAATAATTTTCATTAGAAAAAATATTTTTAAATAAAAAATTATTTTTAATATCATTTATTTTATTTATATATTTTAAAAATATATAAAAATTAAATTTTTCTTTTTTTATTTTTTTTTTTTCTTTTTTACATTTTTTTTTATTTTTAAAAAAATAATAAATTTTTTTTATACCTAAAATATTTGAAATAATTTTATTACAATTTAATTTATTCAAATTAAAAATTTTTTCACCATTACCAATAAATTTTATAGGTTTATTTAAAAAATATTTAATAGATAAAATTATACCTCCCTTAGCATTACTATCCATTTTTGTAACTATAAAACTTGTAATATTTATTAATTTATAAAAATTTTTACAAATATTAAATATATTTTGTCCACACATTATATCAATAATAAAAAATGTTTCTGTTGGTTTAAAAATTTCTTGTATTTTTTTTATATTATTAATCATTTTTTTATTATTAGGAATACAACCAAAAGTATCTAATAATAAAAATTTATAATTATTTATATTAGCATAATACAAAAAAGAATATAAAATATTTAAAATATTTTGTTTATTATTAACTTTAAAAAAATCTACTTTTGATTTATAACAAAGATAACCTAATTTATCTATTGATAATGGATTATAAATATCACAAGAAGTTGTTAATATTTTTTTTTTATATTTATTTTTTAAATAAAAAGCAATTTTAGATAAAGTTGTTGTTTTTCCTGATCCTTTAAAACCAACAAATAAATATTTACAAATTGAATTTGATTTACTGACAATTAAATTATCTTCATTATTTTTAATATTAATTATATTTTTTAATTCATCTATAAATAAATTTAAATATTTTCTATCATTAAATTTATTTTCAATAATTTTTTTTTTTACAGATTTTAATAAATAATTAACAATATCAATTGATATATCTGAATCTATTAATTTTTTTTTTATATTAAAAAATGATTTTTCAATTTCATTTTCTTTTGATTTATTTAAATTATAAATATTTTTAAATAAATTTAAAAATTTTTTTTTTAATGTATTAAACATATATATATATTAAATAATATTAAATTATAAAATAATTAAATATAATTATAGTGGGAAAGGGATTCGAACCCTTGATACCTAAAAAAGTATACACATTTTCCAAACGTGCTCTTTAAGCCTCTCAGACATCCCACTTTTCATAAATAAAAATAATTTATATTATTATATAATATAAACAATTAAAAAAAAAAAATATTACATTAATTTTGACAAAAAAAAAAAATATCTATATAATTTTAATTAATATTCCTCTGTAGTTCAGTTGGTAGAACAACGGACTGTTAATCCGTATGTCACTGGTTCAAATCCAGTCGGAGGAGTATATATATTTTTTATATAAAAAATAAATTATATATCAATATTTTTAATATTAATAGCATTTTTTTCTATAAATTTTTTTCTTAATTCAACATTATCACCCATTAAAATTTTAAAAATATTATCTGTTTTAATTATATCTTTTAATAAAATACATGATAATAATCTATTATTAGGATCCATAGTTGTTTTCCATAACTGATCTGGATTCATTTCACCTAATCCCTTATAACGTTGAATAAATATTTCATTTTTATTTTTTTTTATAACAAAATTAATTAAATTATAAAATTCATTAAAATATAATATTTTATTATTAAATAAAATATATTTTTTTTCTTTATTATAAAAATTTTTTAATACAATTTTTAATTTATTTAAAATACTTTTATATTTAATAAAAAATAATTTATCAATATAATAAAATTTATTATTTATATAATCATATATATAAATTTTTATTTTATCAAAATAACAATTTAATAATTTTATTTTTCCTTTTATTTTTATATTTAAATTATTTTTTTTATTTAAAAAATAAATAAATTTATTTATCCATATTTTTAATATATTATTATCATTAATATTTATTTCATCAAATATTATTAATTTTTCTAAAATATAATCAGAAAAAAAATATTTTTTTTCAAATAAATTTTTACTTAATTTTTTATACATTAATGAATATTTAACTAAATTAATTTCATTTAATAATATTTTATCTTTTTTATAATATACATTTATATTTTCAAATGAAAATAAAAATCTTTTTAAATTTAAATCTTTTTTTTT
The DNA here is from genome assembly GCA_036689315.1 of Candidatus Stammera capleta. GTDB lineage: Bacteria > Pseudomonadota > Gammaproteobacteria > Enterobacterales > Enterobacteriaceae > Stammera > Stammera capleta_W. The sequence continues at coordinate 165,287 of CP144790.1, forward strand.
ATTAACAAAAAATTCTTTTTTATTTTTTTTTATTCTAAATAAAGGTGGTTGTGCTATATATAAATAACCTTTATTAATTATTTCTGGCATATATCTATAAAAAAATGTTAATAATAAAGTACGTATATGTGCTCCATCAACATCAGCATCAGTCATAATAATAATTTTATGATATCTTATTTTTTCTATACTAAAATTATTATTACCAATACCACATCCTAAAGCTGTAATTAAAGTTGCTATTTCTTGAGAAAAAAGAATTTTTTCTAATGTATTTTTTTCTACATTAATTATTTTACCTTTTAAAGGTAATATTGCTTGATTTTTCCTATTTCTTCCTTGTTTTGCAGAACCACCTGCAGAATCACCTTCAACTAAAAATATTTCTGATTTTTTAGGATCTTTTTCCTGACAATCAGATAATTTACCAGATATACTAAATAATTCTAAATTATTTTTTTTTCTAGAAATTTCTCTAGCTTTTTTTGCTGATTCCCTAATTTTAGATGATTTTATTATTTTATTAATAATTAATTTACTTTCTTGAGGATTTTCTAATAAAAAACAAAATAAATTTTCACTTACCAAACTTTCAACCCAACATCTAACTTCAGATGAAATTAATTTTTCTTTTGTTTGAGATGAAAATTTTGGATTTGGTAATTTTATAGATATTATAGCAAATAAACCTTCTCTAACATCTTCTCCTGTAATATTTAATTTATTTATTTTTTTTTTTTTTTCTTGATAAATATAATTATTTATAGTTCTTGTTACTGCTGATTTAAATCCATATAAATGTGTACCACCATCAATTTGAGATATATTATTTGTAAAACATAAAATATTATTTTTAAAAGAATCAACCCATCTACAAACAACTTCTATAATAAAATTTTTATTTTTATTATAAAAATAAAATATTTTATTATGAATAAAAACTTTATCTTTACATAAAAAATATAAAAATTCTTTTATTCCATTTTTATTAAAAAAAGAATGTATAATATTTTTTTTTTTATCTATTAATTTAATATTTAATCCTGGATTTAAAAAAGATAATTCATTTAATCTATTAAATATAATAGAATATTTAAATTTTATAATATTAGAAAAAATTTTTTTATCAGGCCAAAAACGTATATAAGTTCCATTTAAATTTGTTACTCCAACAACAGATAATTTTTTATCAGGAACTCCATATTTAAATAATTGATAATATATTTTTTTTTCTCTATATATTTTTAATTCTAATTTTTCTGAAAGTGCATTTACAACAGATAATCCAACACCATGTAAACCACCTGAAACAATATAATAATTATTATTAAATTTTGCTCCTGAATGTAAAACAGTCATTACTAATTCTGCTGCAGAAATTCCTTCTTTTTTATGTATATCAGTTGGTATACCTCTACCATCATCTAAAATTGAAATAGAATTATCATTATATAATGTTACTTCAATATTTTTACAAAAACCTGATATAGATTCATCAATAGAATTATCTATTATTTCAAAAACCATATGATGTAAACCAGAACCATCATATGTATCACCTATATACATACCTGGTCTTTTACGAACTGCATCTAGACCTTTTAATATTTTTATACTTTTTGAATTATAAGAATTAGACATTTTTTTATTAATAAATTATAAATTAATTGGCATTATCATGTGATTTATACATGAATTATTAATATCTGAAAATATAACTATAGATTTATTATCCTTAAAAAAAAATCTTATAGTTTTTAAATCTTTTAAAACATTTAAAACATCTAAAATATATTTTATATTAAAACTTATTTTTAATTTAAAATTTATATTTTCTATACATATTTTTTCTTCTATTTCATCATTATTTTGATTATTAGAAAATATAGTTAATTTATTATTATTAAAAAAAAAAGTAACATAAGAAAAATTATAATCAGATATTATAAATGATCTATTTAAAGAATTTTTTAATTCTAAAACATTTAAATCAATAAATTTATAATTTTTTTTTTTTTTATATAATAAAATATTTTTATAATTAGGAAAATTTCCATTTATTAACCCTGAATATATTGTATATTTATCAAAATATATTTTAACAATATTAATTCCAATTTCAAAATTAATTTTTTGTTTTTTATTAATTAAATTTAAAAATTTAAATAATTCTAAAATTAATTTTCTAGGAAAAATAACAAAAAATTCATTTAAATTATAATATTTATCTAATTTTTTTTTTAAAAAAACATATGTAGACATACGATATCCATCAGTAGCAATAAAAAATATTTTACCTTTTTTATATTCTAATAATATTCCATTTAAATAAAAACGTATATCTTCATTACCCATAGCAAAATTAATAGAATTTATTATTTCTTTTAATAAAGAAACAGAAATAGTTAATTTACTATTACAAATAAAATGTTTATTTATTAAAGGAAAATCACATGAAGGCATTGTTGAAAAAAAACAAATACTATTTAAACAATATAATTTTAATCTATTATTAACTAAACAAATATAAATTTTACTTTTTTCTGGAAAATTTCTACATAAATCATAAAATTTACGTACATTTATAGTAGTAGATCCAGTTTTAATTATATTTTTTACTACTAATTTTATATAAAAATTAATTTCTATTTGTAAATCAGTTACAATAAAAATTAATAATAATTTATCTAAACACATAAAAACATTAGATAAAATTGGATTTTTATTAGAAATAGAAACATAATTACTTAATCTACTTAATGGTTTTAATATTTTTTCTCTTTCTATAATAAATTTCATTTTTTATTTTTAATATTATTTTTATTAAATAATTAAAATCATATTTTACATTAATATTTTTATTACATAATTTATTTATTTTTTTACATGAATATAAAATAGTAGAATGATCTAAACCACCAAAAAATTTTCCTAATTCAGACAAACTATAATTAGTTATTTTTTTACTAATAGCAATAGACATTTGTCTTGGAAAAACTAAATATTTAAAACGAGATTTAGATAACAAATCATAAACAGATAATTTATAATAATTAGATACTATTTTTTGTATATTATATATAATAATTTTTTCTTCATTTAATTTTATAAAATCGTATAATATATTTTTAACAAAATCAATAGAAATATTAGATAAACAATTTAAATAATTAGCATTTGTAAATAATAAATGTAAAATACCTTCTAATTCATAAATATTATTTTTTATTTTATTAGCAATAAATTCAATAATATTTTCTTTTAATAATATTTTCATTTCTTTAGATTTTTTTAATAAAAATTCAAATCTAATTTTAAATTCAGGATTTTTTATCGACAAAACTAAACCACATAATAATCTAGATATTAATCTATCATTTATATTTTTAATATTTTTTAAATTTTTATTAGATGTTAATACAATTAATTTATTTTTATTCATAAAATAATCTAAAATATAAAAAAATTCTTCTTGAGAATGTTTTTTTTTAGAAAAAAACTGAAAATCATCTATTAATAATATATCAGCTGATTTAAAAAATAATCTAAAATTTTCTATAGAATTATTATATATTGATTTTACCATCTTATTAACAAAAAATTCTGAAGTAATATAAATTACTTTTTTATTTAATTTATAAATATTATTAATTCTATTACCAATTGAATTTAATAAATGTGTTTTACCTAAACCAGTTTTACTATATAATAATAAAGTTTTATAACTTTTATTAGAAAATTTACATATATTAAATGATTCTATATATGCTAATTTATTAGAATTACCACAAATAAAATTATTAAAATTAAATTTTTTTAATAAAAAACAATTATTAAATTTTATAAAACCAAAAGATAAATTTTTATAAACTATATTATTATTTTTTATATATTTATTACCAATAAAAAATTTTATAAAAAAATTTTTTTTTTTACATAAAGAAAAAATTATTTTTTTTATAAAAATTAAATAATTTTTACATATATAATCAATAATAAATTTATTTGGAGCATATATTTCTATATTATTATTATTAACTATAGCTTGTAAAGGAATTATCCACATGTTAAACTCATATTTTGAGATTTTTTTTTTTAAATTAATTAAACATTTTTTCCATAAATTTATTAACAATATAAACCTCACATTAAAATAAAAATATTAATAATTATTTATTTATAAAAAAAATTTAATATTTTTATTATAGGATAAAAATGAAAAGAACATATCAACCATCAAAAATAAAAAAAAAAAAAAATCACGGATTTAGAATAAGAATGTCTACAAAAAATGGAAGAAAAATTATAAATAGAAGAAGAAATAAAAAAAGAAAAAAATTATCTATTTAATTTTATGAATTTAAAAAAAAAAAGATTATTTTTAAAAAAAAAAATGAAATTAAAAAAATCAAATTTTTTTAATTTTAATATTAAAAAAAATAATAAAATTTTATGTTTAAAAATTAAATATAATAATTTATTATTTCCTAGAATAGGAATAATAATTAAAAAAAAATATATAAAATTATCTTTTTTAAGAAATAAAATTAAAAGAATAATTTATGAACTATTTAGAATAAATCAATATAAAATAAAAAAATTAGATTTTTTATTCATAATAAAAAAAAATTTTATATTTATAAAAAAAAAAAAAATAATTAAAATAATAAAAAATTTTTTTAAATAATTAATAATAATATAAATTATATATTACAAAAATTAATATTTATAATTAATAAAAAATAATTAAAATATAAAATAATTTTAAAAATGTTAAAAATAATAAAAATAAAAAATATATTTATATTAATTATTTTTTTTTTATTTCAAATAAAAATTTTATATTATTATAATATATGTAATAGTATTATAAATAAAAAAAAAAATTTATTTATTTACTTAAATAAAAAAAAAATAAATTTTATAAATATAAAAAATAAACATTTATTTATAATAATAGATAAAAAAAAAAATAATATAAAACAAATAAATTTATTACTATATAAAAATAATATAAATGATACAAAATTATTAGAAACAAAAAAAAATAAAATAAATAATTTATATAATTATTTATTAAAAAAAAATATAAATAAATATTTTTTTTTATTAAAAGAAAAAAATAAACCACATTATATTTATTTATTTAAATATAAAAATAAAAATATAATTTCATATGTATATATATACAAAAAACTAAAATATATTATAAATATAATTATAAAAAAAAATAAATATTTATTTAATATTGATTTAATATTAATAAACAAATCAAAAAAAAAATTTAAAATTTTAATTTCAAATAATATAACACAATCAATAAAAAAAAAATATAAAAATGAAATAAAAAATAATAATATATATTATAATATAAAAAAAAATATATTAAAAAAAAATAATATAAAATATTTTAAAAAAAAAAATACCAAAATATATAAAATAAATGGATTTATTGCAAAACAAAATAAAAATTTTATTAATTTTATATATTTTATAAATAATAAATATAAAAAAAAATTAGAAAATATTATAAAAAAAAATAATAATAAATTTGAAATTTTTAATATAATAAAAGAAATTGAAATATTACCAAATAAATATAATTTTATTAAAAATAATATATGAATAGGACCTAATTTAAAAAATAATAATTTTATAAAAAAAAATTTTAATACAAATATATATAATAACAATAATTATATATGGTTTATATATAAACCTATTTTTAATTTACTTAATATAATAAATATTATTTTTAATAATTGGGGTATTTCTATAATATTTTTAAATATTATTTTAAAAATTATTTTTTATTTAATAAATAAAAAATTATTTAATTTTTTTTTAATAAAAAAAAAACAAATAAATAATTTTTTATTATTATTTATTAAAATACCAATATTTATATCTATATATAATATATTATCTAATTCAATTGAAATTAAAAATTCATCTTTTTTATGGATAAAAGATTTATCATCTTATGATAATTATTATATTTTACCTATTTTTATGTTTTTATCTAATATACTTATACAAAAATTAAAATATAATATTTTTTCAAATAAAAATAAAATAATTATTATTTTATTTAATATAATTTTTACCATTTTTTTTATATGGATTCCTAGTGGTCTTTCAATACATTATATATTTAATAATTTATTATCTATAATATAAATAAAATAAATTAAATGAACAAACAAAATGATACAATTTTAGCACAATCAACACCTATAGGAATGGGAGGAATTGGTGTTATCAGAATATCAGGAAATAAAGTTAAAAATATATCTAAAATAATATTAGGAAAAATTACAAAAGATAGAAAAGCTGAATATTTACCTTTTAAAAATAAAAAAAAACAAATAATTGATTATGGTATAGCTTTATTATTTAAAAAACCTAATTCTTTTACTGGTGAAGATGTATTAGAATTACATAGTCATGGAGGACAAAAAGTAATAGAAATTATTATAAATAGTATTTTATCACTAAATTATAAAACAGTAAGAATAGCTAAACCCGGAGAATTTACAGAAAGAGCATTCATAAATAAAAAAATAGATTTAACACAAGCAGAAGCTATTAATGAAATTATAAAAGCAACATCAGAAATAGAAGTATTTTCAGCAATAAAATCTATAGAAGGATTTTTTTCAAAAAAAATAAAAAAAATAATAAAAAAAATAAATAATTTAATAATTTATATAGAAAAAGAAATAAGTTTTATAGAAAAAAATAATATAAAAAAAATAATAATATATATTAAAAAAAAAATAAAAAAAATATATATAAAAATTAAAATTTTTATTTTAGAAATAAAAAATAATTTAACAATAAAAGATGGTTTAAGAATAATTATTTTAGGAAAACCTAATGTTGGAAAATCTAGTTTAATAAATTTACTAACAAAAAAAAATATATCTATAATAACAGATATACCTGGAACAACTAGAGATATAATAAAAGATTATATAAATATAAATAATATAAATATAGAAATATTAGATACAGCTGGAATACATAAAACAAAAAATAAAATAGAAAAAATAGGAATAAGTAAAATTTGGTCTGAAATAAAAAAATCTAATATAATTATATTTATTGATGATGCAACTAAAAGTAATATAAAAAAAATAATTAAAAATTATAAAAATTTAATATCAAATAAAATAGAAACAAAAAATAAAAAAATAATTTTATTAAGAAATAAAATAGACATAACAAAAGAAAAAAAAAAAAAAATAAAAAAAAATAATTTTTTTATTTTTAATGTTTCAATAAAAAAAAATATAGGTATAGATTTAATTTTATTATTAATAAAAAAATATATAAAATGTATAAATACAACAGAAAATACATTTTATGTAAGACAAAGACATTTAAATTTAATTAAAAAAACTTTTAATATAATAAAAAAAATAAAAAATATAATAAAAATTATATATAAAAATAACGAATTTATAAATATAAATATAGATTTAATATTAAATGAATTAATATATTCCCAAAAAATATTAAATGAAATAATTGGTATAAATACTAATAATGAAAATATATTATCTAAAATATTTAAAAATTTTTGTATAGGTAAATAAATAAAATTATTTAAAAATGACAAATTTAATAAAAGATAATATTGTATATACAATTAATAAAAAATTAGAAAATAAAAGATCTGACTTAATAATAAAAAAAATAATTAAAAATTTATCTAGAAATAAAATAAAAAAAATAATTAAAAAAAAATTAGTTTTTTTAAATAATAAAATTTTAAAAAAACCTAGTAAAAAATTAAAAAAAAATGATATATTATATATATTAATAAAAATAAAAAAAAAAAAAAATATATACCACAAAAAATTCCATTAAATATAGTTTTTGAAGATAAATATATATTAATAATAAATAAAAAATCAAATATAATAGTTCATCCTGGTTCTGGAAATAAAGATAAAACAATATTAAATTCAATATTATTCTATTATCCAAATATAAATAAAAAAATTCCTAGATGTGGAATTATACATAGATTAGATAAAAATACTACAGGTCTAATTATTATTGCTAAAAAACTAAATATATATAATTATTTAATAAATTTATTAAAAAAAAGAAAAATAAAAAGAAATTACATAACATTAGTATTTGGAAAAATATTTAAAAAAGGAAAAATTAAAAATTTAATATCAAGAGATAAAAAAAAAAGAATAAAAATGACTGTAAGCAAAAAAGGAAAAAAAGCTATTACTTATTTTAATGTAATAGAAAATTTTAAATTTTGTACATTATTAAATGTACAATTAAAAACAGGAAGAACACACCAAATTAGAGTTCATATGAACTTTATAAAACATCCTATTATAGGTGAAAAAATATATATAAATAAAAATATAAAAAAATTAGATATTCCTTTTAAATTATTAAATAAATTTAAAAATTTTAAAAGACAAGCTTTACATGCATATAAATTAAAATTTATACATCCAATATATAAAAATATAATTGAAATAAATTGTCCAATACCAAAAGATATGTTAAATTTAATTTTTTATTTAAGAAATAATAATTAATTATTTAACCAACTTTCAAGAATAAAAACAGCAGAAAGAGAATGTATATTTATTTTAGGATATAAAGAAAAATAAATTTTATATTTTTCTTTTAAATTTAATCTTGAAATAAAAGAAGTAAATCTTTCATCATAAAAAAATATTTTTATATTAAATTTATTTTTTAATTCAATAGAAAATTTTATTATATTTTTACATAAAAAACAATATTTTTTTTTTTTTACAAAAAAAGGATAACCTATAACAACTTTATTTATTAACCATATATTAATTATTTTTTTTATATCATTTCAATTAACAGGAATACCTTTTTTTGCATTTAAACAAATTAAAGGATTTGCTGTTTTAGTTAATTTTTGTCCTATAGCAATTCCTATTTTTTTCATACCAAAATCAAAAGATAAAATAAACATAATATTTTTTATTTTATAAATAAAATATTATCAATTTAATATTTAAATTATATAATTATTATATAATATTTTTTTTTATAATAAAAATATAAATTATAATAAAATGAAACAAATAAATAAAATTAATAATTGTTTTTTATATTGTAAAAATTGTATGATAAATAAATTATGTATATCTTCATCATTAAATAAAAATGAATTAATAGAATTAAATAAAATAATAGAAAGAAATAAACCTATACAAAAAAATCATATAATATTAAAAAAAGGAGATAAATTTAAATTTATTTATGCAATACGATCAGGAAGTATAAAAAATTATACAATAGATAAAAATGGTAAAGAACAAATAACTAATTTTAGTCTTTCAGGAGATATAATTGGTTTTGAAGCTATATATAAAAATGAACATTCTATATATTCTAAATCATTAGAAACATCAATGATATGTAAAATACAATTCAATAATTTAAATCATTTAATAAACAAAATACCAAAAATAAAAAGAAAATTAATAAAATTAATGAGTTATAAAATATATAATAATAATAATATTATTATATTATTAAAAAAAAAAGCAGAACAAAAATTATCTACATTTATATATTATTTATCAATACAATTTAATAAAAGAGGATTTTCAAAAAAAGAATTTAGACTAACAATGACAAGAAAAGATATTGGTAACTATTTAGGTTTAACTGTAGAAACAATAAGTAGATTATTAAGAAAATTACAAAAAAAAAATATTATTTTAATAAAAGGAAAATACATTATTATTAATAATGAAAATAAATTATATAATTTAACAAATAAATAATTTATTATATATTAAATAAATTTTTTTATTTTTAATAAATTATATTTAGCATCACCTAAAAATAATCCAATATTTTTTTTATAAAAAATAGAATTATTAATCTTAGAATATCCTGAACCTACAATATTTCTTTTAAAAATAATAACATATTTAGATTCCCAAACTTTTACTACAGACATACCATATAACGGTGAATTTTTATTTTCAATAGCATCAGGATTAATAATATCATTTGCTCCTATAACTAAAACTAAATCTGTATTTTTAAAATCATTTTTTAATTTTTCTGCAGAAAAAATATATTTATATGGAATTTTAACTTCAGATAAAAGTACATTCATATGTCCAGGTAATCTACCAGAAACAGGATGTATAGCAAATTTTATATCTTTTTTATATTTATTTAATAAACAAAAAAATATATCTGAAATAACATATTGAGATTTAGATACAGCCATTCCATATCCTGGAACAATAATAATTGATTTTGATGAAATAATATATTTTATAATATCATTTTTTTTTAAAATATTATAAATAAATTTTTTATTAAAATTTTTATTTATATTTTTATTTTCTTTTTTATCATATATAAAAATACTAAATATTATTTCAAAAATTGAAGAATTTATTTCATTACACATTTTATATGATAACATTAATCCAGAAGAACCAATTAAAGAACCAACAAAAATTAAAATATTATTATTTAATATAAAACCAGAAATAGATGCAGACCAACCAGAATAAGAATTTAATATAGAAAGTCCTATTGGTACATTTGAAGGTTTTATTTTTAATATAAAAATTAAACCAATAATAAAACTAGAAAAAAATGCTAAAAAATATAACAATAAAGAATATAAAAATATTTTTATTTTTATAAAAAATAAAAATAAAAATATTAAAAAAATAATATTTATTATAAATATATTTTTATTTAATAAAAAATATAAAAAATATAATAATCTACTATTATTTAATATTAAAAAAGATAATAATGAACCAGAAAATGTAATTGATCCTATAATATTGCTTAAAAATATTTCTAATAAATAAATTTTATTATTAAATAATTTATTTTCATACAAATAAATAACATTATTAAAACTAATTAAAACAGTAGAAAAACCAACAAAACTATGTAAAATAGTAATTAATTCTGGAATATTTATTATATTTATTTTTTTTACATAAATAATACTAATATAACCACTAATAATAATTATTATTAAAGATAAAAAAAATAATATATTTAAATTAAAAAAAAATATTTTAGAAAAAATAGAAATAAATATTCCTAATATACCTAAAAAATTTCCTTTTATAGCTTTATTTTTATTTGAAAAAAAAAGTAAACAAAAAATAAAAGATAATATTGAAATAAAATCATATATAAAAAAAATATTATTCATATTATTATAAAAAAAATATTATTTATTTTTATCAAACATATTTAAAATTTTTAAAGTTATATAAAATCCAGAAAATATATTTATATTTATTAAAAATAAAGAAAAAGTTGCTATTAAATTAATAAAAAAATTATTTTTTATATTTATTTGTGATAAACAACCTATAGATATTATTCCTGAAAGTGCATTAGTTATAGATATAAGTGGAGTATGTAAAAAACCATCTATTTTTTGTGTAATAAAAAAACCTAAAATACAAGAATATAAAAAAAATATAATATTAAAAAAACGTTTATTATTAAATTTTAATATAAAAAATAATATAAAAAAAGAAAAAAATATTAATTTATTATTTAAAAATATATTAACATTATCTTTTTCTAATATAAATTTTTTATATATTTTTTTTTCTATAAATAATTTTTTTTTTTTTAAATTAAATCCATTAAATAAAAAAATTATATTTTTTAATACTTCATCTTTAAAATTAAAAATAAATTTTTTTTTTTTTAAATCAAAAATAAAACAAATAAAATTAATTAAATTATTTCCATATAATTTTGATGTTACAGATGGCATTAAATTAGAAAAATCATAATAACTTATTATTTTAATTTTATTTTTATAAAATATTTTTTTATTATTAACACTTAATGTACAATTACCACCATTTCTAATAACTAAATCAATAATAATACTATTTTTTTTCATACATTTTATTATTTTTTCAGTTATTATTTTAGGAGCTATATTTTTTTTATTAACAGCTGAACATATAATTACTTTATATGATGATATATTTTTATACAAATAATCATCTATATTTTTATATAAATTATTTAATTTTATAAAATTAGAACCTGTACTTTCAATATATTCTTTTATTTCTTTTCTTGGATCATATACAAATACATTAGCTCCTAATAAACGACATAAATTTATAGCAGATAATCCAGATACACCAGCTCCTATAATTAAAACTTTAATAGGATTTATATTTCCTGATGCTGTTATTTGTCCTGAAAAAAATTCTCTAATTTCATAAATTGCTTCAATAACAGATCTATATCCAGATATATTTGAAATTGTACTTAAAACATCAAAAAATTGAATTCTAGAAAGACGTGGTAATTTTTCTAAAAAAATTAAAGTAATTTTTTTTTTTTTTAATTCTTTAATATATTTTTTATAATTTTTATTTACATATAAACAAACTAATATAACATTATTATTTAATAATTTTATTTCTTCATAATTAAAAAAATTATACCTAAAAATAATATCACTTTTAAATACTTCTTTTTTATTTTTTATAATAGCTCCATTACATAAATAATTTTCATCATCAAATCCAGAAAAAATTCCTGCATTTTTTTCTACAAAAACAGTAAAACCTAATTTTTTTAATTTATAAACATGTTCTGGAATTAAACAAACTCTTTTTTCATCTAAAATATTTTCTTTTGTAATACCAATTGTAACCATAAATACCTTAATTATAAAAAATTAAAAAAATTTTATTTATATAATGAAAAAATATATAAATAAATATATACTATCATAAAAAATAAAAATTATTTATATAATATTATTTATTTAAAAATATTAAAATAATATTAATATTTTTAATATAAATTAAATTATTATTAAGGAAAAAAATGGAAAAAATATTATTTTTTAGTTCACGAAAATATGATAAATTTTATTTTAATAAAATTAATAAAAAATATAAATTTAAAATTCATTTTGTTATAGAAAAATTAAATAAAAAAAATGTTTTTTTAGCAAAAAATTATAATCATATATGTATTTTTGTAAATGATAATGCATATGATCCATATATAATAAAATTATTAAAAAAATTTAATATAAAAACAATAGCTTTAAGATGTACTGGTATAAATAATGTAAACATAAAATTAGCTAAAAAATATAATATAAAAGTTATAAATGTTAAAGCATATTCACCTGAATCAATAGCTGAATATACAATAGGATTAATTTTAAATTTAAGTAGAAAAATACATCATGCTTTTCAATATACAAGAAATAAAAATTTTATATTAGATGATTTTATTGGATTTAATATAAATAAAAAAACAATAGGAATTATTGGAACAGGACAAATAGGTAAATTAGTTATAAAAATTTTAAAAGGATTTAATGTAAATATAATTGCTTTTGATATAATAAAATCAAAAGAAATAGAAAATATTGGTGTTAAATATACATCTTTAAAAACATTATATGAAAATTCTGATATAATCAGTTTACATTGTCCTTATACAAAAAAAAATCATCATATGATTAATAAAAATATAATTAAATTATTTAAAAAAAATATTATGTTAATAAATACAAGTAGAGGAGAATTATTAAATTCTATTGATGTAATAAATGGAATAAAAGAAAAAAAAATAGGATATCTAGGTTTAGATGTATATGAAAATGAAAAAGAATTTTTTTTTAAAAATAATTTTAATAAAATAATAAAAGATGATAATTTAAATATATTACTATCATATAATAATGTGTTAATAACAAGTCATCAAGCATTTTTAACAAAAGAAGCATTATTAAATATAGCAAAAATAACTTTAAAAAATATAAAAAAAATTTCTATAAATAAAGAATGTAAAGATTTAATTTATTAATTAATAAAGATATAAATATATGTTAAATAAAAAATCAAAAAAATATGAAAAAGGATTTTTTACAAATATAAAAACAGAAGATATACAAAAAGGTTTAAATAAAAAAATAATAAAAATTATATCAAAAAAAAAAAATGAACCTGAATGAATGTTAAAAATAAGATTAAAATCTTATAAAATATGAAAAAAAATGAAAGAACCACATTGGTTAAATGGAAAATATAAAAAAATAAATTATAATGAATATAAATATTATTCTGCACCTAAAAGAAAAAAAAATAATAGTTTTTTAGTTAAAGAAGTAAAAGAAACATTTAATAAATTAAATATACCTTTAAATAAAAATAAAAAATTTGCTATTGATGCTATTTTTGATTCTGTTTCTGTAAAAACAACATTTAAAAATGAATTATCAAAACTAGGAATAATTTTTTGTTCATTTAGTAAAGCAATAAAAAAATATCCACAAATAATAAAAAAATATATGTGTAGTGTTGTTCCTATAAAAGATAATTTTTTTTCTGCATTAAATACAGCTGTCTGTTCTGACGGAACTTTTATATATATTCCAAAAAATACAAATTGTCCAATTGATCTTTCTAGTTATTTTAGAATAAATTCTCCTGATATAGGACAATTCGAGAGAACTTTAATAATTTTAGAAAAAAATAGTTCATTAAATTATATAGAAGGATGTTCTGCACCAATAAGAAAAAAAAATCAATTACATGCTGCTGTTGTAGAAATTATATTAAATAAAAATTCTAAAATAAAATATTCAACAATACAAAATTGGTTTACTGGAGATAAATTTCAAAAAGGAGGAATTTTTAATTTTGTAACTAAAAGAGCATTGTGTAAAGGAGAAAATAGTATTATATCATGGGTTCAAATAGAAACTGGATCAGCAATAACATGAAAATATCCAAGTGCAATATTATTAGGAAAAAAATCAAAAGGAAACTTTTTTTCTATATCTTTTACTAAATTAAAACAACAATCAGATACAGGAACAAAAATGATTCATATTGGTAAAGAAACAAAATCAATAATTTTATCTAAAAGTATATCAATGGAAAATAGTAAAAATACATATAGAAGTTTAGTAAAAATAGGAAAAAAAGCAAATAAATCTAAAAATTTTACAAAATGTGAATCTTTATTAATAGGTAATAATTCAAATTCAAATACTTTTCCTATTATAAAATCAGAAAATATAAAATCAACTATAGAACATGAAGCTAGTTCTATTTATATAAAAGATGAACAATTATTTTTTCTTTTACAAAGAGGAATAAATGAAGATAAAGCATTATCAATGATAATAAATGGATTTTGTAAAAATATATTAAATATGTTACCATTAGAATTTTCTATTGAAGCACAAGAATTATTATCATTATCTTTTAATTTACATGAAAAATAAAATTATATATGTGTATATTAAATATAAAAAATTTACATGTTAATATAAAAAAAAAAAAAATAATTAAAAATTTAAATTTAAAAATAAAAATAGGTGAAATTCATGCAATTATGGGACCAAATGGATCAGGAAAAAGTAGTTTATCTTTAACAATCGCTGGACATAAAAAATATAAAATATATAAAGGATCAATTTTTTTAAAAAAAAAAAACATAAATAAATATTCAATAGATCAAAGAGCAAAAAATGGTTTATTTGTATCATTACAAAATAATATTGAAATTCCAGGATTAAATAATCAAAATTTTTTATACAAATCTTTTAATTCAATAAGAAATTATCAAAAAAAAAAAAAAATAAATTTAATAAAATTTAAAAAATTAATTAAAAAAGAAATGCATAAATTAGATATGTCAAATGATTTTCTTAAAAGATCTGTTAATGAAGGTTTCTCTGGTGGTGAAAAAAAAAAAAATGATATATTACAAATATTATTATTAAAACCAAAATTAATTATTTTAGATGAAATAGATTCTGGTTTAGATATTGATACATTAAAAAAAATTTCTATTATAATAAAAAATTTAAAAAATAAAAAAAGATCATTTATAATAATAACACATTATCAAAAAATATTAAATTATATAAATCCTAAATTTATACATATTTTTTACAATGGAAATATAATAAAAACAAGTGACAAAAAAATTTTAAAAAAAATAGAGGAAAAAGGCTATGGATGGTTTAAAAAATAATGAAAAATTAATAAATAAAATAGAATTTATATTAAATGAAATAAATAAAGGATCTTTTACAAAAGATCAAAAAAAAAATTTTATAAATTTAAAAAAAAAAATAAAAAAATTTTCCTCAAAAAAAAAAAAAATTATATCTATATTAAATAATATATTTATAAAAAAAAAAAAATATATATTTTCAACTTCTAATATAAATATAAAAAATAAAAATTTTATTAAAAATAAAATAAAAAATTTATATTTATCAGAAACAATATTAATAATATTTATTGATAATGTAATAATTTATATAGATAAAAAATTATATAATTTTATAAAAATATCACAAAAAAATAATATTTATAAAAATAAATATAATATAAATAAAAATATATTTGTTTATTTAAATAATTGTTTTAACAAAAAAAAAATATATATAAAAATAAAAAAAAATAAAAATATAAAAAAACCTATATATATATTAAAAATTAATAGTTATTATCAAAATAATAATATAAATATGTATAATATTTATTTAAAAATAGAAGAAAATACAAAATTATCTATTATTGAACATATAATAGATGAAAAAAATAATATAAGTTATATAAATAATAAAATATTAATTTCAATTAAAAAAAACTCAATTTTAAATTACTTAAAAATAATAAATTTAAATAAAAAATCATATTATTTATCAAATAATGATTTTTTTATAAAAAAAAAATCAATATTAAATTATTATTATTTTATATTAAAAGCAAAAAAAATTAATATTAATTCAAATATTTTTTTAAATGAAAAATCAAAATCAAAATTATATAGTTTATCATTAATAAATAAAAATGATATTATAAATAATATTTATACATTTCATTTACAAAAAAAATCTGAAAGTTATCAAAAACATAATAGTTTATCTTTAAAAGAAGGAATATTTGAATTTAAAGGATTAATTAATATTAATAAAAAATCATATAAAACAAAAGCTTATCTTAATAATGAAAATTTATTTTTAAATAAAAAAACTAAAATAAAAACTTCACCACAAGTAAAAATTTATAATAAAAAATCAAAATGTAAACACAGCTCAATTATTAAATATTTAAATAAAGATCAATTTTTTTATCTTTCAATAAGAGGTTTATCTATAAAAGATATATATAATATTATATCATTTTCATTTATACAAAAATCAATTAATTTTATTAAAAATAAAAAATTAAAAAAAATAATAAATAAAATTATTTATAAAAAATAAATTATCAATTAAAATTATGATTTTAGACATAAAAAAAATTAAATCAGATTTTCCTATATTAAAAAAAAAAATAAATAATAAAAAATTAATTTATTTAGATAATGCAGCAACAACTCAAAAACCTAAAATAGTAATAAATACAAATAAAATTGTATATAAAAATTATTATTCATCTGTACATAGAAGTACACATAATTTAAGTAATATAACAACAAACAAAATAGAAGAAGTAAGAATAAAAGTATCAAAATTTATTAATGCTGATTCACCAGAAGAAATAATTTTTGTAAAAGGAACAACAGAAGCAATAAATTTATTAGTAAATACATTTGCATTAAATAATCTTACATCTAAAAATAATATTATTATTTCTATGATGGAACATCATTCAAATATAATTCCTTGGTTTTTATTATCAAAAAAAATAGGATTTATTATAAAAATAATAAAAATTACACAAAATGGAGAATTAGATTTAAATAATTTTTATTCTTTAATAGATAAATATACAAAAATAATATCTGTTGTTCATATATCTAATGTTCTAGGTACTATTAATCCAATAAATAAAATAATAAATATAGCAAATAAAAAAAAAATATTTACAATAATAGATGGATCTCAAGCTATATCACATAAAAATATAAATGTTAAAAAATTAAAATGTAATTTTTATTTATTTTCTGGACATAAAATGTATGCACCTACAGGTATTGGTATTTTATATAATAAAAAAAATATTTTAAATAATTATATTCCATTTGAAACAGGAGGTGGAATAGTATCAAATATAAATATAAAAAATAATAATATAAAAAATATTAATTTTATTAATTCACCATGAAAATTTGAATCAGGAACACAAAATATTGAATCTATTATAGGATTAGGTAATGCAATAGATTACATAAATAATATAAATATTAATAATATTATTAATTATGAAAAAAAAATAACTAATTTTATTTTAAATAAAATTAAATTATTAAAAAATATTATAATATACGGTAATTCATTAAAAAGAATAGGAATATTTTCATTTAATATTAAAAATTATCATTGTTATGATATTGGTGCATTATTAGATCAATATGGTATAGCAATTAGAACTGGAAATCAATGTACTATACCAATAATGAGATTTTATAATGTTCCTGGAATGTGTAGAATTTCTATTGCTTTATATAATTCTAAAAAAGATATTAATTTTTTTATATCTTCATTAAAAAAAATAATAAATAAATTAAAAAATAATGTATAAAAAATTACCAAAAATAAATAATATAATTAATAATTTTAATTTATGTTCTTCTAAAGAAGAAAAATTATTTTATTTAATTTATTTAGGAAAAAAAATACCATTAAATAATGAAAAAATACGTAAATCATATTATTTATTATCAAATTGTCAAAGTAAAGTATGAATAAAAATTAAAAAAAAAAATAACATTATTTTTATAAATGGTGATAGTAATACTTCAATTATAAAAGGATTATTAACTATAATAATTATTATATTCTACAAAAAAAAATAAAAAATATTTTTAAAATTAAAATAAAAGAAATATTTTTAAAATTAAAATTAATTGAATATTTAAGTAAATCTAGATCATTAAGTATTAATTATATTATTAAATATATATATAATAAAATTATATATTAATTAAATAATAATTTTATTTAAATATTTTTCAAAATAAATACATGTTTCTTTAATTTTATTTAAATCATATAAAGATAATGAATATTTTTTTTTTAATAAATAAATTATTTCATTTTTATTTTTATTGGTAAAAACTAAAAAAAAACGATATAATGTTTTTATATATATTTTTTTTAAAAAAAAAAAATAATTAAAAAATTTATATTTATTTTTTATATCATAAATAAATAATATTATATTATTTTTTTTACCTAAAAAACGATAATAATTTTTAATAAAAAAATATAATCTAAAAATAGAAAAAATAATTATTGTATTATTTTTTCTTATTAATGAATAATTAAAATTATTCATTTCAAAACAAAATAATTCAATTAAAAAATTCATTTTTTTATAATAAAAAATCGATTTAACTTTAAATAATTTTATAAAATTAATAAAAAATATATTTCTTAATTTTTTATTAAATGGAATTATTTTTAATAAAAAAATATCTTTTATTTTATTTATAAAATCAAAAAAATTTTTTTTTTTATAAAAAAACCAACTATTATTAATAATAAACATTATTATTTTTTTTTTTAAAAATAATAATTTTTTTTTTATTTTAAAAAAATTAAAATATTCTTTTTTTTTTAAAAAAAATGAAACTAAAATTATTTTTGGATTAAAAATTTTTAATATTTTTTTAGTTAAATTAAAACAAAAATTATTTATATTAAAAAATCCTTCAATTAAAATAAAATTAAAATTTTTAATATAATTATTATAATAATTAAAAAAATTTTTTAAATAATTTTTTTTTTTTTTTTATTAATAAATTATACATATAATTAAAACAAAAAGATTTTTTTATAGGTATATTAAGATAAAAATTTATTATTTTAGATGAAATATCAAAATCTAATTTTTTTTTTAATTTAAAAGAAATAGGTTTAATAAATCCAAAATTTATTTGTTTTTTTTTTAATAAAAAAGCAAAAGATAAAACAATACTTGTTAAACCTATTTTTTTACCATTTGGAATAAAAATAAATTTATTCAATATATATTTTTTTAATAAAAAATTAATATTAAAATATAATAAAATTATATATTTTAATAATAATATTTTCAAATAAAATAAAAAATATTTATAAATGATAAACAAATTAAATAAATTAAATAAATTAAAAAAATTTACTATTATTTCTACAGATTCAAATAATTTAAAAAAAATAAAAATTTTTAATCCCAAAGATATAATAATAAATTATTTAACAACAATAAAATCATTAAATTATTTTAATAATAGAATTATATTATCAAAAGTAAAAAATTTAATAAAAAATAAAAATATTAATATAAAAAAACAAATAAATTTATTAATTGATATATATAATATATATCGTATAAAAAAAATATTAAAAATAATATCCGGAAAAATTTCAATTTATGTATTAAAAAATAATATTTTAAATATAAATAAAAATTTAAAAAATATATATAATTTTTTAGATTTATGTATAAAATTAAATGTAAATATAAAAAAAATTATTATAGAAATAATATCAACATGAGAAGGAATAAAAATAGCAAAAATATTAAAAAAAAATAAAATAAACTGTAATTTAATTTTAATGTTTTCATTTACACAAGCACAAATATGTATAGATAATGAAATACATACTATATCATTTTTTATTAATAATTCTAATATATCTATGTTAAATAAAAAATTATTTAAAACAATACAAAAAACACAAAATTATATTATAAATAATAATTCTAAAACAATAATAACAACAACTGATTTTAAAAATATAAAACAAATAAATAATTTTTCTGGATGTAAAAAAATGGTAATATGTTCTAAATTATTAAAAAATCTTTCAATAAATTTTAATTACATAAAAAATAAATTTTTTAATTTAAAAAATTATTATTATAATAATAAAAAAAAAATATATAATTATAATAATTTTATAAAAAAAATAAATAAAAATAAATTTTTATTAATGATAATGCTAAAAAAAATATTTTTAATATCAAAAAATAAAATAAAATTAGAAAAAATTATTTATAAATTTTTAAAAAAATAAAACAAAAATTTATATATAATTAATAATATATATTAGTTTTTTTTAATGAATTTTTTATTCAATATTATTAAAATAATTATTTTTAAATTAATAATAAAAATAATTGAATTTATTAAAAATTTTTTATTAATAAAAACATATAAAATAAATAAAAATTCAGATTCATTTTTTTTTTATATAAAAATACAAAATCATTTAATAAAAATATTTAATGAATTTTTTTTTTTATATTCTTTTATTCCTATTTTAAATAAATATAAATTAAAAAAAAAAAAAATAAATGAATTTATTTCATCAATATATTTTTCATTAATTACAACATTAACTATTATTAGTATAATTTTAATTTTTTTTTATGAAAAAATAATTTTTAATTTTTTCCCTATATTAAAAAAAAATTTAATAAATTTTGAAATAAATATATTAATATTAAAAATTATTTTTCCTTTTATAATGTTAATATCATTAATAACATTAATATTATCTATATTAAATGTAAATATATTAAATATATTTTTTATTATAAAAATAACTCAATCTTTTATAAATTTAAATATTATTTTTTTTATAATTTTCTTTAAAAAATTTTTTATTTCTAATATATATTTTATTAATTATGCAATTATTATTGGAAATTTAATACAATTATTATTTCAACAAATATATTTATATATTTTTATACCTATAAATATATCAATAAAAAAAATAAATATTTTTAATACAGGATTAATAAAAGTAATAAAAAATATATATTTTTTAATTTTAATTGTAATAATAAATAAATTATCAAAAATAATAAATAATTTAATTTATTATTTTTTTAAAAATAAATATATTCATTTGTTATATTATTCATCTAAATTTATAGATTTACCTTCAAATATAATTATTTCATCAATAAATACAATTTTATTATCAAAATTACCTAAAAAATATCATAAAAAAAATTTTATTTATTTTTCTAATTTATTAAATTATTGCATAAAAATAATTTTTTTTATAAGTTTTCCTATTTCATTAATATTAATATTTATATCAGAAATTATAATTTCAATATTATTTAAATATAATAATTTTTTACATTATAATATAATAAATATATCTGAATTATTTATAATTTATTCTATAGGTTTATTTGGTTTTATTTTATCAAAATTATTATATTCATTTTTATATTCAATATATAAATTTAAAAAATTAATTTTTATATCAATAAAAATAATATTATTTACACAAATAATAAATTTAATAACAATATTTTTTATAAAACATATAGGTTTAGCTATATCAACTACAATATCACCCTACTTACATATATTTTTATTATATAAACAAATAAAAAAAGAAAAAATTTATATATATAAAAAAAATATAAAACATTTTATAAAAAAAATATTTTTATCTACATTAAATATTTTAATTTTTCTTTCTATTTATAAAATAATTTTTATTTTATTTAATATAAAAATTATTTATATTATTATAAAAATATATATACTTATTTTAATTACTTTTTTAAGTATAATTATATATATAATTAGTTTATATTTTTATAATTTTAAATTTAAATAAATTATATATCTTTATCTTTATCTTTATCTTTATCTTTATCTTTATCTTTATCTTTATCTTTATCTTTATTAACTATACAAATAATTAAATCAATAACAGATTGAACTGTACTTATTTTATCAGCATCTTCATCTTTTATTTCAATATCAAATTCTTCTTCTAATGCCATTACTAATTCAACCATATCTAATGAATCAGCACCTAAATCATCAACAAAAATACTATTATTTTTTATAATTTCTTTTTTTAAACCTAATTGTTCACTAATTATATTTTTAATACGTTTTTCTATATCTAACATATTTTTATCCTATTTAATTTAATAATATTAATATTATATAATATAATATTAATTTTATTTATTTTTTATATTATATTTTTTTTGTAAAATTTTTTTACCACGATAATATCCATCTTCAGATAAATGATGATATAAACTAATTTTTCCTGTTATTTTATTTTTAAATAAATTAGGAATTTTTAAATAATCATGTGATCTACGTAATCCTCTTTTAGATCTAGTTGATCTTTTTTTTTGTACAGCCATATTTTTACCTAAAATTTTTATTTTTTATATTTTTAATAAAAAAATAAAAACTATTATCTAATTTAGATTTAAAAGTAATTATTTTTTTTTTATATGGATGAAAAAATGAAATTGAATAAGAATGAAGATACAATCTATTATTTTTTATATTTTTATTTTTTTTAATACCATAAATTTTATCACCTACAATTGGATAACCTAAATTACTTGTATGTATTCTAATTTGATGATGTCTTCCTGTTAAAGGTTTTATTTTTAATAAAGTATAATTATTAATATATTTTTTTATTTTAAATAATGTTTTTGAATATTTACCAATATTATTTTTTTTATAAAGATAATTATCTAAATATTTTATAGATTTAGGAAATTTACCATGAACTAATGCTATATATTCTTTTTTTATATTATTTTCTTTTAAATATTTTTGTAATATACATAAAAATTTTTTATTTTTTGATAAAAGTAAAATTCCAGAAGCATACATATCTATACGATGTACTAATTGCAAATATTTTAAATCAGATTTTATATATTTATATATATCAATTATATTATTAGAAATATTTTTACCACTATGTACAGGAATTCCATATGGTTTATTTATTACTAATAATAATTTATCTTCATAAATAATATTTTTTCTAAATTCAAATATTGTTTTTTTATTTAAATTTAAAATTTTTTGTTTTTTTTTTAAATTAATAAAAGGTAAATTAATTATATCATTTTGTTTTAATTTATAAAAAAATTTTATTTTTTTTTTATTTACTTTAATTTTTCCTTTTCTTAACATATAATATATATCATTTTTAGATATAAATTTTATTTCCCTAATAAGAAAATTATCAATTCTTTGATTCAAATAATTATAATTAACTTTTATAAAATTTAATAAAATATCTTTTTTTGTTTTCATAAAAATAATTAATAATTTATTATTAATTATATATTAATTAAATTATAATTAATATATAAATTATTAAAAAAAAAATTTTTTCTATATTTATATTTAAATAATATTAATTATTTTAAAAATTTATAATGAAAAGAATGCTAATAAATGCAACACAAATTGAAGAACTAAGAATAGCTTTCGTTAATAAACAAAAACTTTATGATTTAAAAATAGAAAATATAAAAAATAAATCCAAAAAATTAAATATTTATAAAGGAAAAATAATAAAAATAGAACCTAGCTTAAATGCTGTATTTGTAGATTATGGATCATTTAAATATGGTTTTTTACCCTTAAAAGAAATATCAAAAGAATATTTAAAAAAAAACAATAAAAATATAAATAATATTTTATATATAGGTAAAGAAATATTAGTTCAAATAAATAAAGAAGAAAGAGAAAATAAATGTGCTCTTTTAACAACATTTATTTGTTTAATTGGTAATTTTTTAATTTTAATGCCAAATAATCCAAAAATCAAAGGAGTTTCAAAAAAAATAGAAAAAAATGAAAGATTAAAAATAAAAAAAAATATATCTTTATTAGGTATTCCCAAAAAAATGGGATTTATAATAAGAACATTAGGATCAGGAAAATCAATAAAAACATTAAAAAATGATTTATATATAAAATTAAAAAATTGGGAATACATTAAAAATAAATTTAAAAAAAAAAAAAATCCTGGTGTTTTATATCATGAAAATAATATATTTTTAAATATCTTTAGAGATTCAATAATAAAAGATATAGATGAAATATTAATAGATAATATTAAAATTTATAAAATAATAAAAAAATTAAAAAATAATAATTATAAAAATAAAATTAAATTTTATAAAGGAAATATTTCATTATTTAATTATTTTAAAATAGAATCACAAATAGAATCTGCATTTATAAGAAAAGTAAGATTACCATCAGGAGGTTGTATTATTATAGATAATACTGAAGCATTAACATCTATTGACATAAATTCATCAAAATCAACAAAATCAAAAAATATTGAAAATACAGCTTTTAATACAAATTTAGAAGCAACAGAAGAAATTTCAAGACAATTACGTTTAAGAGATATAAGTGGTTTAATTGTTATTGATTTTATCGATATGTATACAGAAAAAAATAAAAAAATAATTGAAAAAAATTTAAAAGAAAAAACAAAAAATGATAGAGCAAAAATTAAAATAGGATATATATCTAAATTTGGTTTACTTGAAATGTCAAGACAAAGATTAAATCCATCATTAAAAGAATCTAATTATTATAAATGTCCAAGATGTAAAGGAAATAGAATAATTAGAAATTATAAATCTTTATCTTTATCTATACTTAGAATAATAGAAGAAAAATCATTAAAAAAAAATACAAATATAATTTATGCAATAGTTCCAATAAATATAGCTTCATATTTACTAAATAAAAAAAGAAAAAATTTATACATTATAGAAAAAAATATAAAACCAAAAATAAAAATTTATATTATTCCAAATAAAAAAATAAAAAATCCTAATTTTTTTATAATTAGAAAAAAAAAAGGAGAAAAATATAATAAATTTAATTTATTAAAAAAAAAAAATAAATAAATATATTTAAAAATAAGGAAAAATTATGGAAGAAATATATAAACCACAAAAAATTGAAAAATATGTACAAAATTTTTACAAAAAAAATAAAACTTTTTTAACAAAAAAAAATAAAAATAAAAAAAAATATTATTGTTTATGTATGTTACCATATCCATCTGGTTTTTTACATATGGGTCATGTAAGAAATTATACATTAGGTGATATTATTTCAAGATATCAACGATTATTAAAAAAAAATGTTTTACATCCAATTGGATGGGATTCATTTGGATTACCAGCAGAAAATGCTGCAATAAAAAATAATTTATCTCCTTTTATATGAACAAAAAAAAATATAAAACAAATGAAAAAACAATTAAAAAAATTAGGAATAAGTTATGATTGAGAAAAAGAAATAAATACAAGTAATCCAATTTATTATAAATGGGAACAATGGTTATTTATAAAATTATTAAAAAAAAAATTAATATATAAAAAAAAAGAAATAGTAAATTGGTGTAAAAATGATAAAACTGTTTTAGCAAATGAACAAGTAATAAAAGGTAAATGTTGGAGATGTAATTCATATATAGAAAAAAAATATATTTCTCAATGGTTTATAAAAATTACAAAATATGCTGAACAATTATTAAATGATATAAAAAAATTAAAAGATTGGCCTGAAAAAGTAAAAAATATGCAAAAAAAATGGATAGGTAAATCAAAAGGAATTGAAATTATTCTTAAAATTCCACAATTAAAATCAGAAATAAAAATATATACACATAAAAAAATTTTTATTTTAACATCATCAGCAATTTCTATTTCTATATATCATAAAATTTTTAATTTAATGAAAAAAAAAAAATATAGATATATAAAAAAAATAGAAAAAAAAATTATTTTTTATAAAAATAAAAATATATTTGATATTGGTTTCTATTCATATTTTTTTGCTATAAACCCTTTAAATAATAAAATACTTACAATATGAATAACAAATTTTACAGAAGAAATATATAATACAAAAGCTATTTTTATAAATAAAAAATATAATGAAAAACATAAAAATTTTATAAAAAAATATAATTTATATATTAATAAAATTAAAAAATTAAATATAAATAAAAAATTATTTTTAAAAAAAAAATTAATTTTTAATAAAACTAATTATAAATTAAAAGATTGGGTAATATCAAGACAAAGATTTTGGGGTGTACCTATACCAATAATAAATAGAAAAAAAAAAATAATACCTGTAAAATTAAATAAATTACCAGTAATTCTTCCAAATAAAAAAAATTATAATATTTCATTAAAAAAAAATAAAAAATGGAAAACAATATTCATAAAAAACAAAAAATACATAAGAGAAACAGATACATTTGATACATTTTTAGAATCATCATGGTACTATATAAGATATATTTCTCCTAAAAATAAAAAAAATATTTTTGATATAAAAGAAGCAAATTATTGGTTACCAATAGATATATATATTGGTGGAATAGAACATGCAACAATGCATTTAATATATTTAAGATTTATTAATAAAATAATAAGAGATTTAGGATTAATAAAATATTCAGAACCAGTAAAAAAATTATTATGTCAAGGAATGATATTATCTAAAACATTTTTTTATATAAAAAAAAAAAAAAAAATATGGGTAAATATTAAAAATGTAAAAGAAAAAATTATAAAAAATAAAAAATATTTCTTCACTAATGATAAAAATAAAAAAAAATTATATTATGGAGGAATAAAAAAAATGTCAAAATCAAAAAATAATGGAATAAATCCTATAGAATTAATAAATAAATATGGAGCTGATTCATTAAGATTATTTATAATTTTTTCTGCACCAATAGAAAATAATTTAGAATGGAATGAATTTGGAATTATAGGTTGTTATAAATTTTTAAATCGTTTATGGTCTTTAGTTTTTAATTTAAAAAAAAATAAATTATATAAAATAAAATCAGAAAAAAATTACAAAGAAAAAGAAAATATTAAATATTTTTTATATAAAACAATAAATGAAGTTACAAAAGATATTTCAGTTAAATATAGTTTTAATACAGCAATATCAACAATAATGAAATTTATAAATATATTAAAAAAATTTATTTTATATTCTTATAATGATTATTTAATAAAAAAAAGATGTATAAATATAATAATTATATTATTATATCCATTTACACCACATATATGTTTTTATTTATGGAATAAAATGGGTAATAAAAATACAATAGAAAAAGCATCATGGCCAAAAGTTAAAAAAAAATACTTAAATAAAGAAAGAAAAATAATTATTGGTATACAAATAAATGGAAAAATTAAAAAAAAAATATACATAAAAAATACTTTATCAAAATTAGAAATAGAAAAAAAAATATATAAAAAAAAATTTTTAAATTCTTTTTTAAAAAATAAAAAAAAAATAAAAAAAATTTTTTATATAAAAAATAAAATAATAAACTTTATTATTTAATTAAATTATTAATGAAAAAAATTACTTATGAAAAATTTTTAAAAAAAAAAATACTAAAAAATATTTTTTTGATTGTTGGAAATGATGAATATAAAAAAAATGAATGTAAAAATATAATTTTAAATTCAATAAAAAATAAATATAAAAAAATAAATTTTTTTAATTTATTATTAAATAAAAAATTTAAAATTGAAAATATAAAAAAATATATTATTTATAATAGTTTATTTTCAAATAAAATAATTATTTTATTAAATATAATAGAAAATATAAAAGAAATAATAAATATATTAAAAAAAATTTTAATAATATCAAAAAATAATAATATTTTTTTTATATTTAAATTTGAATATAAATTTAATTTAAACAATTTTTTAGATAAAAGTATTATTATATCTTGCAATAAAAAAAATAATTATCTTATAAAAGATATATATTTTTTTAAAAATATAAAAAATGAAAATATAAATAATTTTATAAAATCTTTTAAAGAAAAAAATTTAAAAAAAAATATTTATTTTTTTAGAAAAATAAAAAAAGATAATATTGAAAAAAAAATAATATTAAATATAATTTTTTTATTTTTAATAAAACAAAAAAATTTTTTTAAATATAATTTAATTTTAAATATAATAAAAAAATATGAATTAAAAATAAAAAAAAATAAAAATATTCTTTGGTCAGATATAGAATTAATTTCTATAAAAATAATAAAATTATAAATTTTTTTTTATATTATTATAATTAATATTTTCAGATATTATACTTTTTAAAAATATTTCTTTGTATGCATATACAGTAACTTTTTTTTTTGCTCGTGTAATTGCTGTATAAATTAAATTTTTATTTAATATTGGAATATAAAAATTGGGTAATAATAACAAAACATGATCAAATTCAGATCCTTGTGATTTATGAACAGTAATAGACCATACATTTTCCCAATTAGGCAAACTATTTATATGAATATTTTTTATATTATTTACATAATTTAAAAAAATTACATTTAAATTTTTTTCACTATTTAACATAAAAATACCAATATCACCATTATTTAAACATAAATCACTATTATTTTTATTTATTATTATTGGTTCACCTAAATAATGATAACAATTATGAATTTTATAAAAACATATATTATTAACTAAATTATTTTTTAATAAATAATTATTAATATTTTTATTTAAAAAATTAACTCCAAATTTTGTATCTTTTAATATACAAATTAATTGAAACTTATTAAAAAATGAAAAAATTTCACATAAATTATAAATATTATTTATTTTATTTATATATTTAATATACATTTTTATACAAAAATTAAAAAAATGAAAATAATTAAATTTATTAAGATCAAAAAAATCAAAATTTACTTTTATTTTTTTTTTTTTTATAAATTTATCTATTTTTTTTATATAACTATTTTTTATATAATTTGATATTTTTAATAAATAAGAATTTTTATTAACACGATAATTTTTTTTTAAAAAAAAAATATTACTTACATTAATAAAATATTTTTTATTATATAAATATAAAAAATATTTATTTAATATTTTTTTTAAATAAATATTTTCTTTAAAAAAAAAAGTATTTTTATTACATATTTCATTAAATATAGAACCAGCTTCAACAGAACCAATTTGATTACAATCACCAACAAATATAATTTTTGTATTACTATATAAAGAAGAAAAAAGAAAAAATGAAGTAGATAAATCAATCATAGATGATTCATCTATAATTAAAACACAAATATTAAGTTTATTATTTATATTATATTTAATATTATTTTTATAATAATTAAAACCTAATAATTTATGTATTGTTATAGCTCTATTAGGAAGTATTTTTATTAATTTTTTATCTAATTTTAATTCTTGATATATTTTATTTAAATAATTTGTCAAACAAGCAGAAGATTTACCTGTAGGTGTAACAATTCTTACATAATTTTTATTTTTAAAATTGAATAATTTATATAAAATTATAACTAATTTAACAATTAATGTTGTTTTACCAGTTCCTGGACCACCAGAAATAATTGTTATTCTATTAATAATAGAAGAAATTATAGATAAACTTTGATAAATATCTAATTTAAAATTAATTAAAAATTTTTTTAATTTAAAAATATATTTTTTTTTTAAATTAATATTTTTATTTATATTTTTTTTTAAATAATAAATAAAATAATTTTCATAAAACCAAAATTTATATATATATATACAATTATTATTAAAAATTAACGGAGTTTTTTTTTTTTGAAATGAAGAACTAATAATATTTTTATAAAATAATATTTTTAAACAATTATTTATTGTAATTAAAGAAAAAAAATAAAATAAAAATTTTAAAATATATTCTGAAAATATATCTCTGCTTAATATTTTTTCTATAGGTAAACATATATGTCCTAATCTATTTGATAAACTAGATATTGAAGCAAATAACATTGATATATAACATTCTTTAAATAAATTAGCAAAACATATATCTATTTTATTCATTTCTTTTTTTTTATAACAATCTAATAAAAATTTATCAATATTTATAATCATTTATTAATCTCTTTTTTTCCAAAAAAATTACTTAAATAATATATTAATTTTTTTTTTGGTTTTACAAAAAATATACCAGTTTTAGTTTTTTTATTTTTATCTAAAAATAAACCCCTTAAAAATATATAATATATACCACCAAAATTATAATTAAAATTATAATTTTTTAATTTTAATTTTAAATAATTATGTAAAGCTATTGAATATAATTGATATTGAATATCATATCTATATTCACATATTACTTTAATTAAATTTTTTTTATTATAATCATCATAATCAAATCCAATTCAATTTGTTTTATAATCAATAATATAATATTTATTTTTATAAATAAATATTAAATCTATAATTCCATTTAAAAAACCTTTTAAATAAAAAAATGAATCTATATTAGTACATAATTTTGATATAAAATCAAATTTATTAATAATTAAATTATAATTATAAAAATTAAAATTTTTTTTTATAGGTAAAATAAATTCAAATTCTTTAAAAAAATAAACTATATTTTTATTAGATATACTTATATTTAATTTATCTAATTTTACATATAAAAAATTATATAATAATTTTTTTATATTTAAATATAAATTTTCATTTATATCAAATTCATTTAATTTAGAAAAAATAAAATGTTTATCTATTTTTTTTTTACTAAAATTAATTTCTTCTAATATTTTATGAAAAAAATCTCCTATTTTTTCACCTTTAGGAAAAATATTATTTTTATATTTTTTTTTTTCTTTTTCTTTTTCATTTAAAATTTTTAAATCAAAATCAATCAAATATTTTTTATTCTTTAAATCACAAATAATATTAGAATAATTAAATATTTTTTTTTTTAAAAAATATTTTTTTTCAATTTTTATTTTTTCAAAATTAAATATATTTTTATAATTAATTTCTTTATATTTTAAATAATAATTTTTATTTTTTAAATAAATAAATTTATGTAATATATATTTACAATAAAATGAATTTAAAAAAATTTTTTTTAAATTAAAAAAAGAATAATTTTTATTATTACCTATTAATTTTCCTATTGAAGTAAGAAAAAATGTTTTTTTTGATTTTTCAATATCATATAAAAATATATTACATTGATAAACAGATCTAGTTATTGCAACATATAAAAGACGCATTTCTTCAGAAAATATTTCTTCTTCTGATAATTTTTTATTTTTTTTATAAAAATCTATATTTAAATTATAATTTTTTCTATCATGATAAATTAAATAATTTTTTTTTTTTTTTTAAATTAATAATATATGGCAAAAAAATTATATTATATTGTAAACCTTTTGATTTATGTATAGTTAATATTTGTATAGAATTATAATCATTATTATATGATTTAACAAAATATTCATTTTTTGTTATTACATATTTATTATATATTTTATTTTTTAACCAAAAAAATAATGACATTTTATCATTAAATTTAAAAGATTTTTTTTGTAATATTTCAGCAATATGAATTATATTTATAATATATTTTTTATTATTTTTTAATGAATAAAAATTTTTAAAAATATTATTTTTATTCAATAAAAATTTAATCATTGTAAATATATTATATTTAGTCCAAATATCAAAATATAAATGAAATTCACTTATTATTTTATTTAACATAAATTCATCATTTAAATAATTATGAATATCTATTAAATTTAAACCAAAAATATATGTAGATAAAGCATTACTCATATTTACTTTAGATTCTGGAAATAAAATAGATTTTAAAATAAATAAAATATCTTTAGCTTCTTTTGTATAAAAAATATTTTTTTTTATAGCAGATGAAGTAACTGGTATATCTAAATCATTAAAAACATCAAATAATATTTTTACTTCCATATTAGAATGAACAAGAATAGCAATATCAGATCCAATAATTTTTCTTTTTTCTTTTTTTTTGTTAATAATAAAAATTTTTTTATCTATACAAAATAATAAATTTTTTATTAATTTTGCACAATATTTAGCCAATAAATATTTATAATTATAATTATTTTTAATATTAAAAATAAAAAATTTTATAGAAAAATCTATTTTTCCATTTTTAATTATATAAAAATATTTATTATTTAAAGGAAATTTAACAGAAAAATATTTAATTTCTTTAAATATAAATGGATTATCAAATCTATTAAATAAATAATTTAAACTTTTAATAAAAAAAAAAGAAGAACGCCAATTAAAATTAAATCTAAATAAACATTTTATTTCTTTTTTTAATTTTATATAATTAAATATATTTGCACCTCTAAAAGAATAAATTGATTGTTTAGGATCACCAATAAAAACTATTTTAGTTTTTTTTTCAGATAAATTATTTATATATATTTTTTTAAATATATTATATTGAAAAAAATCAATATCTTGACATTCATCTATTAAAACTAAAGGAAAATTATTTCTAATAATATTTATTAATATTAAATTATTTTCTTTATTTATAGATTTTTCTAAATAAATTATTAAATCATTAAAACTTAAAAAAAAATTTTTATTTTTTTCATAATTTAATTCTTTATTTACATAAACAAAACATTTATTAATTATATAATTATAAAAATCATTTTTTTTATTCAAAAATTCATCAATAAAATAAAAAAATTGATTTTTTTTAAAAAAAGAAATATTATTTAAATATAAAAATATTTTTTTATAACTAAATTTAATTAATATTTTAGGAAAAAAAAAATCTGAAGTATTTTCTTTTGCCCAATTATAAATTTCATAAAACCATTTATCTAAATTTTTTTTATTAAAAATATAATTATTTACATTATTTTCTAATATAAATTTATATAAATATTTTTCATTTTTTATAAAAAAATTTTTTAAAATTTTTATTTCATTTATAATTTTTTTATAACAATCATAAATAGAAGAATAATTTTTATTTATTTTAAATTTAAAATCAATAAAATTAAAAAAATTAATAATTTCTTTAAATAAAAATTCTGGATCAGGCCAATAATATATAATAATTTTTATTATATTTTCATCTAAAGGATAAAATTCTTTTCTTCAAAAATTAATAATTAATTTATAAATTAAATCATGTTCAGATTTTAAAATTTTATAATAAAACTTGTTTTTTGATTCAAAAAAATTATTAAAAAGTATTTTTTTACAAAATCCATGTATAGTAAAAATAGAAGAAAAATCTTTTTGATTTTGATATTTATTTAATAAATTAATAATATTAGGTATTTTTCTTATTATAAAAAATAAATCTTTAATTTTTTCACTTACTATTTCATTCTTTATACAAGAAATATATAATTTTTTTATTAAAGAAAAAATTCTATTTTTAATTTCTATTGTTGCTGATTCAGTAAAAGTAACTACTAATAATTTATCTATATTAAAAGAACAAAAAGATTTTTCTATATTAATTCCTAATAGAAATCTTAAATATAATAATGAAATTATATGAGTTTTTCCAGTACCAGCTGACGCCTCAATTAAATTACTATCTTTTAAATTAACATTTAATGGATCAAATCCTATCATATTTTTATTTATTAATTATATAAAATTTACAAATTTAAGTACAGGTAATAAAAATTTTTCTGCTTGTTTTATAACAAAAAATTCATCTATTAATATTTTAAAATCATTTATTAAACGAGAAATATATAAATCATTTAATTCTCCATAAAAATAATTATTACCATATAAAACATTATTTAATTTTTTTTTTGCTAAATTTAATAAAAAAAAATTATTTAATAATTTTTTATTTTTTAAATCATAAGCATTAGATATCCAAATATTACTTGATCTAGGAAAAAATAATAAAGGACTTGAAAAACTTTTAAAAAAAATATTTACATATTTATATAAAATATTTTTAGCTATTTTTTTTTTTATAGGATTAAAAAACCAAATACCATTATAACCATATAAATAACTTTTTTTACATCCACCTAAAGAACAATAAATTAAATGACATATTAATAAAATTAAACCATCAATAAAATTAATAATTTTAGGATACCACTTTATTACTCCAAAATTTTTTCCAATAATAAATGATCCATATATTTTAAATTTTCTTATTTTTAAAAAAAAATTAGAATTAAAAGAACTAAAAATATTAGATTTAATATTATTTAATAATAAAAATATATTTTTTTTTTCTTTTTCTCAAAATACTTTACCAAAAGAATTAACTGGTAATAAATTAAAAGATTGTAAACAATATATAATTTCTTCATTAAGAATATATCTGTTATTTAAAAAATAATTTATAATTTTTAATCTAATTGAATAAAAATCTTTTATATTAGGTATAAATAATTCTTTTTTTAATATAAATTGTTTATTTATATCATAATTAATTTTTAATACATTAAAAAAAAAAAATTTTATAGGATTATACCAAAATAAACAAATTTTTTCTAAACTAAATTCTTTTATTTCTTTTTTTAAATTATAAAAATTTTTATTTATATTTTTATTTTTTATAATAATATTATTATTATTATTAAATAAATATTCAAAATATATCTTTTTATTTTTTTTTTTTAAAAAAATAATATCATAATAATTTTTATAAAAATAAAAAATATAATCTTTTAATATATTAACTAATATTGATGGATAAATTTTTTCATTATTATCTAAAGAATAACATATATAACTAATATATATTTTTTCTTTAGCTGAAATTAAATATTCTAAAAATATATATTTGTCATTTTCATTTTTATTTTTATCTCCAAATCTAAAATTTTCACACATTAAATCTAAATTATTATAATAATTTTTTCTAGGAATAACTTTATCATTTAAACCCAAAAAACAAATAACTTTAAAATTTATTCCTCTCATAGAAAAAAAAGAACAAAAATTAATATGTCCTATAGAATAATTATTTTTTTCTTTTTTATTTTTAAAAAAATTATAAATAATATTAATTAATAAATTAACAGAAAATTTTTTATTAAAATTTCCAATTTTAAAAAATTTTAATAAATTATTCCAATTTTTCCTAGAAAAAAAAATACATTTATTTATATCATTTTTATTAAAAAAATCATTTAATAAATTTTTACATATTTCAATCCATTCAAAAAAATAATATTTTTTTTTTAAAATTTTTATCCAAAAAATTAATTTAAAAAAAAAATATGATAATTTACCAATTATTTCATTTAAAAAAGAACTTCCTATATTTGAATAAGGAACAATTTTATTTCAAATACAAAAATCTTCATTAATAGCATAACCTAATAAAATACGTTTAATTCCATTAAACCAAGTATAATGATCATAATTATTTATATTATTTTTATTAAATAAATTTTTTAAACCAAAACATATACCTACATTACTAATTATATTATTAATTACTTCAATTTCATTATTATTTATTTCAAATTTATCCTGAATATATTTTTTTTCTAAAATATATATTATTTCATCAGAGTTAAAATCTAAATTAGGTAAATTTAATAATTTTAAATATAAATTAAACATATCTTTATAATAATCTATATTTTTATCAATAAAAAAAAATGGTATATTTTTTTTATATAAACTAGGAAAAATAGCATTTATATAATAAAAATATATTTTAGGTTTACTTACTAAAACAATAATATCATCAAAATCATATTTATTATTTTTTAATAAACTTAATATATATATTTTTAATAATTTAACTTCTTCTAAATAACTATAACAATAATTTATAGTTATTGAATTATCAATATTAATATATTTATTTTTTTTATTTTTAATTAAATTATTACATAATAATACATTATTTTTTATTTTATCTAATAAAGTTATATTTTTATATTTATAAAAAGAATTTATTTCACAAAAATTTATATCAAGTAATAAAGAAAAATATTCATAAAAACTTTTTCCATAATTAAAAATAAGAAAATTTATATCTTTATATAAAAAATTTAAACTATTATTTTTTTTATTAAAAAAAAAACTTTTTTCATACCAATATTCTAAAGAAACATTAAAAATAAAAAAATGAACATCAATATATTTTGATAAAAAATTAAATATATTTATATATATAGGAGGTAAAAATAAAACATTAAATATAAAAATTCTTTTTGGTAATTTATTTAAATCAAATTGTTTTTTTTTTAATAAAATTAAAAATTTATAATAAATATTAGACATATTTCATATAGATTTATATTTTAATAAAAAATAATTTAATATTTCTCTCCAAAGAATAGATTGCCAAATTTGTTTTGTTTTAGGTAAATTTTTTACTAATTTAAAATTTTGCCATTTATATAACCAATCTACACGATAAATTAAATATTTTTCATATAATTCTGATATTTTTAATGAAAAAAAAAATAATTTTTCATTATTATTATCATTTTTTAAATAATCTTTTACTAATTTAAATTCTTTAAGTTCAATCAAAGAAGGTAATAAACTCATTATTACACTAACTAAATTATATTTATAAAAATAGTTTTCTAAAGGAATTTCAGGTATAAATATTCTAAAAATATTTCATATAAACTTAGAAGGAATAATAAAATTATAATTAGCATATATACCAAAATATTCAGCAAAAAATAATTTTAAAATAAAAGATAAATTATTATTTTGAATAATAATATTTTCTTTTAATTCTATTTTATTAAATTCATTATTTTTTAAAATATTTACTAATATATTTTTTAATACATCCAAATCATTAGATTGATATAATATAAACATAAATTTTTATATAAAAAATTATAAATAAATTTTAATAAAAAAATCTTATTCTTTTTTTTAAAGGCCAAAATATATATACACCTTGTGGTGTTATCATATCAAAAAAAATATGACTTATATATCCTAAAAAAAAACCTTCTATTATATTTAAATTAATTTTAATTTTAAAAAAAATATATATTATAAATAATAAAAAAAATAAACTATGTGTTATTTTTCTATGACCTAAATAATTATAAATAAAAAAAGAAATAAACTTTATTTTATTACCTAAAAAAGAATTAGGATGATCTATATCAGGAATTAAACAAGAAAATAAACCTACTATAATAATATATATTATATTAGTATTAATAAATAATTTACTTAATATATTTTTTAATATAAAAATAAAAAAAAAAACAAAAACATAAATGTTCTCTGAAACACACAATAAATCCTTAAAAATAAATATATATAATTATATTATATAAAATTTTTATTAAAAAAAAATGATAAAAATAAAATATTTAAATAAATTAATTTCATTAAAAAAAGAAATATTATTAATAGATTTAATAAAAAAAATAGATAAAAATTTATTAAAAATATGTATAGGTGGATATATCGATAAAAAAATTAAAACTATTTTTTATATTATAAAAAAAAATATTTCATTAAAATTAATAACAATAAATGACAAAATAGGAATATTTATAATAAAAAATTTTTATTTATTTATTATAATTAATAGTATAAAAAAAATATTTAATAATGTAAATATAATAAAAATAAAAAAAAAAAATAAATATTTTTTTATTTATATAAAAATAAAAAAAAATAATATATTAAAAAATAAAAATATTTTAGAAAAAAAAATAATAAATATTATTAAAGAAAAAAAATTAATAATAAATTTAATAAAAAAAAATATAGATAAATATAAAAAAATTAAAAATTTATCTATTAAAAATAAAAAAAAATATTATATATATATAATATATAATTATATTTATAATATTTTAATAAAAAAAAAATTTTTGATTTTATTAAAAATAAAAAAAATTTATAATATTAAAAAATTAAATATAAATAAAATACATTTTTATTTATATAAATATATAAATAAAAATATAGATCATAGACTAATAAATAAACAAATAGATTTATATCATATAAATAAAAAATCTCCGGGTATGATTTTTTGGCATGAAAAAGGAACAATTTTAATAAATATTATTAAAAATATATTAAGAAAAAAATTAAATGAATATAATTATTTAGAAGTAAAAAGTGCTTCATTAATAAATAAAGAAATATGAAAAAAAAGTGGACATTGGGAAAATTATTATAAAAAAATTTTTTATACAAAAAAATTTTGTATAAAACCAATGAATTGTCCAGGACATATAGAAATATATAATCAAAAAATTAGATCATATAAATCATTACCAATAAGATTTGCTGAATTTGGTTTATGTCATCGTAATGAAAGTTCAGGATCTTTATATGGATTAATGAGAACAAGATCATTTATACAAGATGATGCACACATTTTTTGTACAAAAAAACAAATAAAATCAGAAATATATAAATGTATAGATATTATTTATGATATATATAAAATATTTAATTTTAAAAAAATAGATGTATTTTTATCAACAAGACCTAAAAAATATATAGGAAATAAAAAAAATTGAAAAAATGCAGAAAAAAAACTCAAAGAAATATTAAAAAAAAAAAAAAATTATATTTAAATTAAAAGAAGGAGAAGGTGCTTTTTATGGACCTAAAATAGAATTTATTCTTAATGATTCTTATAAAAGAAAATGGCAATGTGGTACTATTCAATTAGATTTTTATTTATCAAAAAAATTAAAAGCATTTTATATAAATAAAAAAAATAAAAGAATAAATCCTATAATAATACATAGAGCAATATTAGGATCAATTGAAAGATTTATTGGAATAATAATAGAAGAAACTAAAGGTTGGTTACCTTTATGGATATCTCCAATACAAGTAGTTGTATTAAATATTTCTGAAAAAAATAAAAAATATTCAATTTATATATTTAAAAAATTAAAAAAAAATAAAATCAGAGTTTTATGTGATTTAAAAAATAAAAAGATAAATTTTAAAATTAGAGAGTATACTTTACAAAAAATTCCTTACATGATAGTATGCGGCGATGAAGAAGAATTTTCAAATAAAATTAATATTAGAAAATCTTTTGATAAAACTTTAATAAAAATGAATATTTATGATTTTATAAAAAAAATAAAGGAAGAAAAAAATTAAAAACAAAAATAAACGAAATTTTTTTATTAAAAGGAATAAAATAAATAACGAAATAAAATCCCCCAAAGTAATATTAATAGGAAAAAATGGAGAAAAATTAGGTATTTTTGAAATAAAAAAAGCATTAATTTTAGCAAAAAAAGAAAATTTAGATTTGATAGAAATAAATTCTAAAATAAATCCACCTATATGTAAAATATTTAATTTCAGTAAATATTTATATGAAAAAAATAAAAAAGAAAAAAAAAAAAACAAAAAATCTAAATTAAAAAATATAAAAGAAATAAAAATAAGACCTAATACAAATGAAAATGATTATCAAATAAAAAAAAAAAAAATAATAAAATTTTTAAATATTGGAAATAAAGTTAAAATAACTTTAAAATTTAGAGGAAGAGAAATAATACATAAAAATATAGCAATAAATATGTTAAATAGAATAAAAGATGATTTAAAATTAATATCTATT
This sequence comes from Candidatus Stammera capleta, assembly GCA_036689315.1. Lineage (GTDB taxonomy): Bacteria > Pseudomonadota > Gammaproteobacteria > Enterobacterales > Enterobacteriaceae > Stammera > Stammera capleta_W. The sequence continues at coordinate 205,511 of CP144790.1, forward strand.
GTTGAATTTTTTTCAAAAAGAATTGAAAATCGCCAAATTATTATGATATTAATAGGTAAAAAAATTAAATAAAATATGCCAAAAATAAAAACAATTAAATCAATAAAAAAAAGAATAAAAAAAAAAAAATCAGGAAAAATAAAATATAAAAAAATAAATTTAAAACATATTTTAACAAAAAAAACTTCAAAAAGAAAAAGACAATTAAGAAAAAAAAAAATAATAAAAATTAATAAAAAAAAAATATTAAAAAATAATATACCTTATTTATAAATATAAAAAGGAAATTTTATGGTAAGAATTAAAAGAGGTGTTACTTCTCATGCAAGTCATAAAAAAATATTAAATAAATCAAAAGGATATTATGGAGCTAGATCAAGAACATATAGATCTGCATATCAAGCTGTAATAAAAGCTGGACAATATTCATATATAGATAGAAAAAAAAAAAAAAGAAATTTTAGAAAATTATGGATAATTCAAATTAATGCAAAAGTAAGAGAATATGGATTTTCATATAGTTATTTTATTAATAAAATAAAAAAACTTTCATTAAATATAAATAGAAAAATTTTATCAGATATAATAAACAATAATCCTGATTATTTTAATAAAATTATAAACTTAATAAAAAAATTTAATTAATTTATTAATATTATAAAATATGTTTAAATTATTTAATGATATTAAAAATATTGATATTGAAATAAAAAAAACAAAAAATATTAAAGAAATAGAAAAACTATATATAAAATATTTTGGAAAAAAAGGAATATTTAGAAAAATAAATAATCTTTTTAAAAAAATACCTAAAGAAAAAAAACCTAAAATAGGAAAAAAAATAAATTTTTTAAAAAATAATATAAAAAATTTATTTTTAAAAAAAAAAAAAAAAATTAAAAAAAAATAATAATAAAAATATATTTAATTATATAGATATATCTTTACCTGGAAAAAATTATTATTTATATGGAAATAATCATATTATTACAATAACAATAAATCAAATAGAAAAATTTTTTAAAAATTTAGGATTTGATATTATTTATGGATTTGAAATAGAAGATTGCTATCATAATTTTGATGCATTAAATATTGATTATGATCATCCATCAAGAACAGAAAAAGATACATTTTGGATAAATAAAAAATATTTACTTAGAACACAAACTTCATGTGTACAAATAAGATATATGAAAAAAAAAAAACCTCCTATTAAAGCAATAACTTATGGAAAAGTTTTTAGAAAAGATAATGATAAAACACATACTCCTATGTTCAATCAATTAGAATGTTTTTATGTAGATAAAAATATTAGTTTTTCAAACTTAAAATATTTAATAAATTTATTTATTAGTTTTTTTTTCAAAAAAAAAAAAAAAATAAAATTTATTCCATCTTATTTTCCTTTTACAGAACCATCAGCTGAAGTTCTTATAAAATACAAAAATAATAAATGGCTAGAAATATTAGGTTGTGGAATGATACATCCTAAAATATTTAAAAATGTAAATATTAATTATAATATATTTTCTGGATTTGCTTTTGGTTTAGGAATTGAAAGATTAATTATGCTTAAATATAATTTATCAGATATAAAAATTATTTATGATAATGATATTAAATTTTTAAATCAATTTTAAAAAAATGAAATTTATAGAAAATTGGTTAAAAGAATATTGTAATTTCAAATATAATATAAAAAAAATAACTAAAATATTAAATTTTAATGGTTTTGAAACAAAATTTTATTCTTTAATTAATAAAATAAAAAAAAAAAAATTATTTATATATAAAATAAAAAAATATAAAATACTAAAAAATAAAAAATACGGTTTTTTTTATATTAAAAAAAAAAAAATATATATTAAATATATTAATAATTTAAATAACAAAACAGTTTTTTTTTATAAAAAAGAATTAAAAAATAATAAAAATTTTTATTTTTTATTAAAAAAAAAAATCAATAAAAAAAAATATATCATTATACTTTATAATAATGAAAAATCAATAAAAAAAATTACTTCAAAAATAAAAATATCAAATATATTAGATATAATAACACCATTAAACAGAATAGATTGTAATAACATATTAGGTTTATCAAAAGAAATTTCTATTATTACAAAAAATAAATTTTCATATCCTAAATTTATTTTAAATAAAAAAAAAAAAAAATATAAAAAAGATTTTGATATAAAAATATCATATAATATAAAAAAATATATTATAAATTATAATTTATTAATATTAAAAAATGTTATTCCATATAAATATTATTATATTAATAAAATAAAAAAAAGGTTAAAAATAATAGGTTTATTAAATAAAAATATATTTATTAATATAATGAAATATATTACTATTGAATATGGACAAATAATAAATATTATAGATGCAGATCTTATATTAAATAAAAAAATATTAATTTATTCTTTAAATAAAAAAATATCTTTATTTAATAATGAAAAATATTTCTCAATAAAAAATAATAATATTATTATTTATAATAACTATGATTTCATTAATAAAAAATATTTACCAAATAAAAAAACTAAAAATATTTTAATTGGTGCACCATTATTAACAGAAAATTTTATTTTTAAAATAAATAAAAATAATAAATATATTAGTAATTTTAATGAAAAAATACAAATAAAAGCATTAAAAAAAACAGAAGAATTAATTAATAAAATTTATTTTTATAAAAAAAAAAATAAATATATATATAATTATATAAAAATATTAAATAAAAATGAAAAAATAAAAATATTATATAAAAATATATATAATTTATTAGGTTTAAAAATAAAAAAAAATATAATAATAAAAATATTAAATATATTAGAATTTAAAATAATTAAAAAAAATTATTTTTTTTTATACATAAAAAAACCTAAATGGAGACAAGATTTAAAAATAGAACAAGATATAATTGAAGAAATTATAAAAATTTATGGATACAAAAATATTTTATGTAAACCTATAAAAACAAAAATATTATTAAATAAAGAAAATAATAAAAATATAAAAATAAAAAAAATTAAAAAAGATTTTATTAATTTAGGATATAAAGAAATTATAAATTTTTCTTTTTCAAATTTAAAAACAGAAAAAATATTTTCAAATAAAAAAAAAAATTATATAAATTTATATAATCCTATATCAAAAGAAACATCTATATTAAGAACATCTTTATTACCTGGTTTATTTAATACACTTTTATATAATATAAAAAGACAAAATAATAGTATAAAAATATTTGAAATAGGAAAATGTTTTTTTTTTGAAAAAAATAAAATAAAAGAAAAAAATATAATATCAGCTATTATTTATGGTTATAAATATAATTTTCATTGAAGTATTAAAAAAAATATTTTATTTGATTTTTTTGATATTAAAGGAGATTTAGAGTTTATATTAAAAAAATATAAAATAAATTATTTAGACATAGAAATATCAAAATATAATTTTTTGGATATAAATTTTAATATAAAATTAAAAATAAAAAATAAAATTATTGGTTTTATGGGTATGTTGAATAAAAATATTTATAAAAAAATAAAAAATCCTATTTATTTATTTGAAATAAATTTAGAAAAAATTATTTTTCCTTGTTACAAAAAAATATCTTTTATTTCAAAATACCCAATGAATATAAGAGATATAACAATATTAATAAATAAAGAAATTTTATTAAACGATATAATAAAAAAATGTTTTTCAATTGACCCTAAAAAAATAAAAGAAATAAATATTACTAAAATTTTTACAAATGAAAAAATAAAATCACAAAATAAAAAAAATATAACATTATCTTTAAAAATACAAGACAATAAAAAAACATTAAACGATATAGAAATAAATAATTTAATAAAAAAATGTAAAAAAATGTTAAAAAATTTTTTTAATGCTTTTATTAAATAATAAATTTTTGACAATTTTTATAAAAAAATATAATATTTAAATTATATTATTTTTTTATATAATGCTGATATTCAGAATCGAACTGAAATCTTACCTATACCAAAGGTAAATTTTATCCATTAAACTATATCAGCATAAATAATACTTTTTATTTTACTATAAATTATATATTTTTATTAAAAAAAATGACTAAAAAAAAAAAATATTATACATATTATTTAAAAACAAATGATAATAAATTTATTCCTTTATATTTTATAAAACCTAAAAAAATTAATAAAATTAAAAAATTTATAATAGTAATAGAAGAAATATTTGGAGTAAATGAAAATATAAAAAATGTTTGTAAAAGATTATCTCTATACAATTATTTTTCTATAGCACCTGAATTATTCTTTAGAATAAAGAATTTAAATTTTAACCAAAATATTAATGATTTAAGAAAAATAATAGAAAAAATATCTGATAATCAAATTATATCAGATATTAATTGTATAGTTTCTTGGATAATAAAAAAATTTAATACAGATAAAATAGGAATAACTGGATTTTGTTGGGGAGGAAGAATAACTTGGTTATATTCATACTATATGAAAAATATAAAATCTGGTGTTGCTTGGTATGGAAGATTAATTAATATAAAAAATAATAAACATCCAATACATCCTTTAGATATTGGTGATAAAATAAAAATACCTATTCTTGGACTTTATGGAGAAAAAGATATAAGTATACCTAAAGAAAATGTAATAAATATGAAAAAAAAAATTAAAAAAAAAAAAAAATGTAAAATAATACTATATAAAGAAGCAGAACATGGTTTTTATGCTGATTATAGACAATCATATAATAAAAAAATAGCAGAAAAAGCTTGGATAGAAATGATTAATTGGTTTAATAAATATATTTAAAAAAATTATTTAATTATACAAATAAATAAAATATGAATAAATATTCCTATTATTATTACTCAAAAATACAAAATAATACATTAAAAATATATATGAGTAATGTATATATTTGGATGTCTAGTGGTTTATTTTTGACATCATTAGTTTCTTGGCTTATATCAAAAACACAATTATTTTTAAAATTAATATTTTTTAATAAATCATTTATATTTCTAATTTTTTTAGCACAAATAACAACAATATTTTTAATATCACAAAAAATAAATGAATTATCACATAAAACAGCAATTTTTTTATTTACTTTACATTCAATTTTAACAGGAATTACAATATCTAGTATATTTTTAATATATACTTATAATTCAATAGCAACAACATTTTTTATTAGTAGTACAATGTTTGGAATTATGAGTATTATTGGATGTAAATATAAAAAAGATTTAACAGATATTGGAAATATATCAATTATGTTATTAATTGGTGCTTCTATAGCAACAATTATAAATTTTTGGATAAAAAGTAATTTTTTAATATGGATTATATCTTATTTAGGAATATTAATATTTTGTATATTAACAGCTTGGGATACACAAAAAATAAAAGAAATTGGAAATAATATTATTATTAATAATAACGAACAATTAATAAGATATTCAATCTTAGGTGCTTTAATGTTATATTTAGATTTTATTAATCTATATACATTAATAATACAAATATTAGGAATAAAAATTAATGATATAAATTTATATAATGATGATGAAAATAATGATTTATATAAAAATTATTATGATGAAAATGATTATTAATTTATTTTTTTAATTTTTTTTTATTTAAAAATTTTTTATATGATTTTAATATTTCATTTTTTGCATAATCAACATTACACCAACAATCTACTTTAACCCATTTTCCTTTTTCTAATGATTTATATTGTTTAAAAAAATAAAATATCTTATTTAATAAATAAGGAGATAAATCAAATATATCTTTTATTTTTTTATACTCATTAGATATATCATAATTAGGAACACAAATAATTTTTGAATCTTTACCACTTTCATCTAACATTTTTAATAAACCAATAGGTCTTGAATGTATAACAGAATAAGGAATTAAAGGATATGGTGTTATAACTAAAGTATCAAGAGGATCTCCATCATTAGATAATGTATTATTTATATAACCATAATTACAAGGATAAATTAATGGTGTATTTATAAATCTATCAACAAAAATAACTCCATATTTTTTTTTAATTTCATATTTAACTGAAATTGAATTAGCTTGAATTTCTATTATTACATATACATCATCAGGAACAAAAATACCTGTTGGAATATTATTTAAATTCATTTATTAAATCTCTTATTTAATTTTAATATATGTATTATACTATTTAATATATTTACTTACAAATTATATATTATTAGGAATAAATATAATGATTTCTAAAAAAGATATAAAAAATAAAAAAATTTTTCATTTTAAAACAATAAAAAATACTTTTAATTTAATAAATTTATATATAAATGGTAAAATACAAATAAATATACAATCTAACATAGAAATAAATATAAAAATTAAAAATAAAAAACTAGAAAATTTAGAATTTATAAATAATGATATTATGTATATAACTGTATTTAAAGATAATAAAAAATGTACAGTAAGTTGTAATAATTTTAAAAAAAAAAATATTATAGAATGCATAAATCAAATAAAAAATACTATTAAATTTATATCAAAAGATAAAAACTATAATTTAACAAATATAAATATATTTAAAAAAAAACAACAAAAAAATATAGGATTATTTTTTAATGATAATATATCTATAGAAGATATGATTAAATTGGCAAAAAATACTGAATATAATTCAATAAATACAAATAAAAAAATTATTTGTGATTATATATCATTTATATATAATATTTATTTTTTTTCTATATATAATAATTATAAAAAAATAAAATTTTATAAATCTAAAAATTATTTTTTAATTGTTAGTTTAATTGCAAAAGAAAAAAATATAATGGAATCTGAATATAATTATATACATACACATAAATTATCTGACTTAATAAATAAAAGTCATTATTTAGGAAAAAAAACAGCAAAAACAGCAATTAAAAAATTATATTCTAAAAAAATAAAAACTAAAAAATCTAATATTATTTTTAATAATAATACATCTACAGAAATATTTTCTTATTTAATTAAAGCTATATATGGTTATAACATATATAATAAAACATCTTTTTTATTAAAAAAATTAAATAAAAAAATATTACCAAAATGGATGAACATAAAAGAAGATCCTTTAATTTTTAAAGGAATAGGAACAAAACCATTTGATAATGAAGGAAATACTACAATTCAATATTTTATTGTAAAAAAAGGAATACTAAAAACATGGATACTAGATTCATATTTTTCAAAAAAATTAAAATTACCTAATACATCAAATTGTGGTGGAATACATAATTGGTGTTTTATAAACGAAAAAAATATTATTAGTTTAGATAATTTAATAAAAAATATGGAAAATGGTTTATTAATAGATAGAATTTTAGGTAATGGTGTAAACATAAGTAGTGGTTTATTTTCTATTGGTGCTTCTGGGTTTTTAATAAAAAATGGAAATATAAAACATTCAGTAAATGAAATAACACTATCCGGTAATTTAAATGATCTATTTAAAAATATAAAATATATGAGTAATGATATAAATTTATATTCTAATATAAGAACAGGATCAATACTTGTACCAAATATACAAATTGGTGGTGAATAAATTAATTAATATTTATTCATTTAATAAATTATAACAATTAAATTTTTTAAAAATTAAACCCAAATAATCAACAACAGATTCTTGACTTGATCTTAACCATACTCTTGGATCATAAAATTTTTTATTGGGTTTATATAATCCATTTGGATTTCCTAATTGAGATTGTAAATAATCTTTATGATCTATATAATATTTAAAAATTCCTTTCCAAGAAGACCATTGAATATCTGTATCTAAATTTATTTTAACTATACCATAATCTATAGATCTTTTTATTATTTTATAAGAAGAACCAGAACCCCCATGAAAAACAAAACTTAATGGTTTTTTTTCATTAGATAAATTTTTTTTTCTAACTAATTTTTGAGAAAAATATAAAATTTCTGGAGATAAATTAACATTTCCTGGTTTATAAACACCATGTGTATTACCAAAAGAAGCTGCAATAGTAAAATAATTATTTATTTTTTTTAATTCATTATATGCATATAATACATCTTCTGGATTTGTATATAATTTTTCATGTGAAACTTTACTATTATCTAAACCATCTTCTTCACCACCAGTACAACCAAGTTCTAATTCTAAATTAATATTAAAATTAGACATTTTTTTTAAATAATATTTACAAATATTTAAATTTTCTTCAATATTATAATTAGATAAATCTATCATATGTGATGTAAATAATGTTTTTTTATATAAATTATAAAATTTAACATTATAATCTAATATAGCATCTATCCAATATAAATTTTCTTTAAAACAATGATCTGTATGTAAAATAACTGGAATATCATAATATTTAGATGCTTCATGAACATATTTAGCACCTAAAATTGATCCAAAAATAACTGATTTTTTTGAATCATAAAAAGAAGAAAAATTTTTACCAATAAAAAAATTAGCACCAGAAAAAGAAAATTGAATAATAACAATAGTTTTAAATTTTTTAGCAGCTTCTAAAACAGAATTTATTGAATTAGTATCAATACAATTTATAGCAGCTAAAGCAAATTTTTTTTTTTTTGCAATATAAAATACTTTATGTAATTCTTCACCAGATATTACTCCTGAATTAAGAAATCCTAAAAATTTAGACATAATGTTAAACCATTTTATTTATAAATAAATTAAAAATAAATTAACTTTTTTCAAGAATAGAAATAGCAGGTAATTTTTTACCTTCAATAAATTCTAAAAATGAACCTCCTCCTGTTGATATATATGAAATTTTATTCGAAATTCCTAAAAATTCAATTGCAGATATTGTATCTCCACCACCAGCAACAGAAAAAGATTTACTTTTAATTATAGAATCAGCAATAATTTCAGTACCTTTTCTAAAATTAGGAAACTCAAAAACACCAACAGGACCATTCCATAATATAGTTTTTGCTTTTAATATAATTTTAGACATCATTTTTGCTGTTTCATCTCCTAAATCCATTATTTCATCATTATCTGTTATTTCATTAACTTTTTTTACAATAGATAAAGATTTTTCAGAATATTCACTACCAACTCTACAATCAATAGGAACTGGAATATTATATTTATCTCTAAGTATTTTAGCTTTATATACAAAATTAGGTTCATATAAAGATTTACCTACATTATTATCAATAGCAATAAATGTATTAGCAATACCACCACCAACAATAATTGTATCTGCTTTTTTAGATAAATAATTTAAAACATTAAATTTAGTTGAAACTTTTGATCCTCCAACAATAACTACTAGTGGTCTTACTGGATTAGATATAACTTTTGATAAAAATTTTATTTCTGAATAAAATAAAGGTCCTATACATGAAACATTTGCATATTTCATAATACCATAAGTAGATGAATTTTTTCTATGAGATGATGCAAACGCATCCATTACAAAAATATCACACATTTTAGCATATTTTTTAGATAAATAATTATCATTTTTGGTTTCACCTTTATTAAAACGAACATTTTCTAAAATTAATATTTCATTATCAAAAAATTCTAGTTCTTTTTTTAAATAATCTTTAATTAAACGAATTTTTATATTTAATAATTTTTCTAAATAAACAGCAATAGGATATAAAGAAAAATTTATATTAAATTTTCCTTCTTTTGGTCTACCTAAATGAGAAACCAAAATAATTTTTGCTTTTTTTTTTATTGCTTGTTTTATTGTAGGTAAAGATAATAATATTCTTTTATCTGATAAAATTTTTCCATTTTTTAATGGAACATTTAAATCTAATCTTATCATTACTCTTTTTTTATATAAATTTACATCTTTCATTTGTAACATAAAATAATTCCTATTAATATTATTTTAATAAATAATTCTATATTTCTATAATATAGAACTTTTTTTTCATAATTTTAAAAATTCTTTTTTATATTTTAATGCAATTTTAGGAACACATTTTAATATAATAATATTTTCTGCATTATATTTTGGGGCAGATTTTGTATAATTATACGAACCTGTTTCTATAGATTCTTCATCAATAACTATAAATTTATTATGCATAATATTATAACTATAATTTAATTTAATTGGTATTTTTAATATATATAAAGATTTTAATAATTTATTTTTATTTTTATTTTTATCAAATAATTTACCATCTAAAATTATTTTTATATTTACTCCTTTTTTATGTGCTTTTAATAAAGCATCATATATTTTTTTATTATTAAAATTATAAGCAGCCAATAATAATTCACTTTTACAACTTTTTATTAAATTTAATATTATTTTTTCTGTTTTATCATATGGAGAAAAACCTATATATACTTTTGATTTTGAAAAAAAATTGCAATTAGCAAAACAATTAAATAATTGTATTATATTAAATATAATAAAAAAAATTAATATATAAAAAAAACGCATAAAAAAATAAAACATATATTTATATAAATTATATTTTTGATTTTTTTATTAAAATATTTATTCAATTATTTATTCTTTCAATAGTTAATTTTGGTTGATTATCTTCATCTAACATAAGACCTAAAAATTTATCTTTATTTAATAAACTATTTGAAAATTTAAAATTATATCCTTTTGTTGGTCAATATCCTATAATTTTAGCTCCATTTTTATAAACTATATCATATAATATTTTTACTCCATTACAAAATGAATCATAATAATTTTTTTGATCTCCACAACCAAATAATGATACAATTTTATTATTAAAATTTAATTTCTTTAAATTTAATAAAAAATTATTCCAATCATTTTGTAATTCACCATAATACCAAGTAGATGTACCTAAAATAAAAAAATTAAATTTAAAAAAATCATTTAAAGAAACATTAGAAATGTTAAAAATATTTACATTATTATAATATTTACTAATTTTTTCATAAATAATATAAGCTATTTTTTCTGTATTTCCTGTATTACTTCCCCAAAAAATTCCTAATTTATACATTAAATTAATACCTTTATAAATAAAAAAATATTAATAATAATAAATTATATTATAATTTATATAAATCTAAAAATAAAAAAAATATATAAATTATTTAAAATATATATAATTATATATAAAAAATTATTTAAAATAATATTTATGAAAAAAAATTTAACATTATTATTAATAGATTCAGGAATAGGTGGATTTTCTATATTACAAAAAATAAAAAAAATAATTCCTGAAAATATAGAATGTATTTATTTAATGGACAATAAAGAATTTCCATATGGAAATAAAAATTATATATTTATTACAAAAAGAATAATTAATATTATTAAATATTTTAATAAAAAAAAAATTATAATATTAATTATAATTGCTTGTAATACAGCAAGCTCAATAGGAATAAAATATATAAAAAAAATTTTTAATATTCCAATAATAGGTACAACTCCAAATATAAAAAAAGCAATAAAAAAAACAAAAACAAAAAAAATAGCAATTTTAGGAACTTATGTTACTTTAACAAATAAAAATATTATAAATAAAATAAAAAAAATACCTAATTCATATAAAATATATAAAAAATATTCTTATTTTTTAGTAGAACAAGCAGAAAAAAAAATAATAAAAAATAAAATAAATAAAAAAAAATTTAAAAATATTTTTAATAATTGGATTTATTTAAAAAATAAAATCGATACTATTATTATTGGATGTACACATTTTCATTTTTTAAAAAAAGAATTTAATTTATTTTTTAAAAAAAAAATAATATATATAGATAATATAGAAAAAATAAAAAAAAATACAATAAAAATAATTAATTTTTATAAAAATAAAAAATCTAAAAATAAAAAACAATTTTTTTCTTTTTTTTATACAAAAAAAATAAAAAAAAATTTTATAAATATATTAATAAATAAATATAAATTTAATTATATTAAATATATTTTTATTAATACATAAAAAAATGTATAAATATATTTTTTTTATTTTCATTTTATTATATGAACACATAAAAAATAAATATATATATATATATATAAAATATAATTTTATAAAAAATTTATTATTTTATTTAATAATTTTAAATAAATTAATAGAATTTCCAATAATTATTATTACTAATATATTTTTATCTTATATTTTTTTTAATTCAAAAAAAAAAATAAAAATTAATAATATATATAAAATAATAATAAAATTTTTAATATCTATTTTTATTTTAATATTTTTAAAAAAAATAATTAAAATAAAAAGACCTTACAAAAATATAATTTTATTATATAAAAATTTATTAATTAAAAATATTAATAATATTCCTTTATTTTTAAAAATATATTGAAAAAAAAAAAATAATTCTTCTTTTCCATCTGGACATACAATTTTTATAAGTTTTTGAATTATCATTTTAAAAAAAAAAAAAAAAATTAGATATATTATTTTTTTACTTATTTTTATAATAATAAGTCGTAATGTTTTATTAGTTCATACTATTTTAGATATTATATTTTCAATTTTAATTAATAAATTTATTTTTTTTATATTTCATAAATATCAAAATCACTAGCAACTTTAACATTAAAAAATAATTTTTTACACTGTAATAAAAAATTTTTTATATCATATTTATTATATCTTGCACTAAAATGGGTAATTATTAATTTTTTAACATTATATTTTTTAGCAATTTTAGCAGCTTGTATATTTGTTGAATGTCCTCTACTATTAGCTTTTTTAGATAAATAAAAATCTAATGTAGATTCATGTATAAGAATATCAACATTCATTAAATAACTGCATATATTTTCTAAAGGAGCTGTATCACCTAAAATAACAATACTTTTACCTTTTTTAGATGGACCCAAATAATCAAAACCATTTATTATTCTACCATTAAATAAAATACTTTTTCCTTGTTTTAAATATTTATATACAGGTCCTGGATTAATACCATCTTTTATTAATTTATTACAGTTTAATTTACCATTTTTTTTATATTCATCTATTCTAAAACCAAAACATTCTAAAGTATGATTAAGGGGAAAACAACTAATTTTTATTTTTTTATCATCAAAAATAATTCCTTCTTTTATTTCAATAAATTTAATTGGAAAACTAATATAAGATTTACTTAAATTAATAGACATATTTATATATTTTTTTAAATTTTTATTACCATATATTTCTAAAATATCTTTTGAACTATTTAATGATTTAGTAGTCAATAAACCAGGTAAACCAAAAATATGATCTCCATGTAAATGAGTAATAAATATTTTATTTATTTTACTAAATTTTATATTAGTTTTTAATATTTGATGTTGTGTTGCTTCACCACAATCAAATAACCAAACATTATTATAAATATACTTAAATATTAAAGCAATACTAGAAACATTTCTATAAACACTAGGAGAACCAGCTCCTGTTCCTAAAAATTGAATAAACATAAAAATTAAAATTTAATAAAATAATATATTTAAAATTTTATTAATTTTAAATTATAATTAAAATTATTTCAACAAAAAAAATAATAAATTTATTATATTTTTAAATGACAAAAATAATTATTATTTATATAATAAATATTTTTAATATTATTAAATTAAATATGATAAAAAAACTAATATGAATAAAAAAATAGGTATATTAACAAGTGGTGGTGATTCACCAGGAATGAATACTATTATAGGTTATTTAACTATATTTGGTACTAATTATGGTTTTGAAATATATGGAATTAAAAATGGATTTAAAGGTTTATATGAAAATAAAATAAAAATAATTAAAAAAAAAAATATTTTTGATTTTTTAAATAAAGGAGGAAGTTTTTTAGGAACATCTAGATTTAATGAATTTAAAAATATAAAAATTAGAGAAAAAGCAATTAAAAATTTAAATAAAAAAAAAATAGAAATATTAATAGTAATAGGTGGAGAAGGATCTTATATTGGAGCAAAAAAACTTATAGAAATGAATTTCCCTTGTATATGTATACCAGGAACAATAGATAATGATATATTAGGAACAGATTATACTGTTGGTTATTTTACTGCATTAGAAACTATTGTATCATCTATAGATAAAATAACAGACACAACAAAATCACATAAAAGAATATCTATATTAGAAGTAATGGGAAGAAAATGTGGTGATTTAGCACTATCAGCATCTATTTCTTGTAATTGTGAAAATGTTATTATACCTGAAAAACCTTTTATAAAAGAAAATTTAATAAAAAAAATAAACAAAATAATAAATCAAAAAAAAGATTATATTATTATTTTAATAACAGAAAATACTTATAATATTTTTAAATTATCAAAAGAAATAGAAAAAGAAACAAAAAAAGAAACAAGATCAACATCACTAGGATATATACAAAGAGGAGGTTGTCCTGTTGCACAAGATAGAATTTTAGCAGCAAAAATGGCTTTTTTCTCTATAAAAATGATAAAAAATAATGAAACATGTAAATGTATTGGAATTAATAAAGAAAAAATAATTAAATATAATTTTATAGAAAAAAAAATAAAAAAAAAAATTAATAATGATTTATTTAAATTAATAAATAAATTAATTTAAAAAAAAAAAATGCTAAAAAATAATTTTATTTATAAAATTATTTCTTATGATTTAAAAAAAAATAAATATAAAGAAATAATAACAAGATTTCCACCAGAACCAAATGGTTTTTTACATATAGGTCATGTAAAATCTATATGTATAAATTTTGGAATAATAAAATATTTTAATGGAAAATGTATATTAAGATTAGATGATACTAATCCTAAAACAGAAAAAAAAATATATGTAAATAAAATAAAAAAAGATATAAAATGGTTAGGATTTAAATGGTATAAAAAAGAAAAATATTCATCTGATTATTTCGAAATATACTATAATTATGCAATAGAATTAATAAAAAAAAATTTAGCATATGTTGATGAATTATCATTAGAAAAAATAAAAAAATATAGAGGAAATTTAAAAATTCATGGAAAAAATAGCCCATTTAGAAATAGAAATATATATGAAAATTTATATATTTTTAATAAAATGAAACAAGGATTTTTTAAAGAAGGAACAAAATGTTTAAGAGCAAAAATTAACATGAAATCTAATAATATTATTTTAAGAGATCCTATTTTATATAGAATAAAAAAAAATAAACATTTTAAAACAAAAAATAAATGGAAAATATATCCAACATATGATTTTTCTCAATGTATTGCTGATTCAATAGAAAAAATAACTCATTCAATATGTACTCTTGAATTTCAAAATAATAAAATTTTATACAATTGGATATTAAATAATATATCAGTAAATCATATTCCAAAACAATATGAATTTTCAAGATTAAATATAACAAATACATTAACCTCAAAAAGAAAAATTAAAAAATTAATAAAAAAAAAAATAATTAATAATTGGGATGATCCTAGATTATTAACTATTTCTGGAATGAGAAATAGAGGATATACACCTAAATCAATAAAAAATTTTTGTTATTCATTAGGAATAAGTAAACAAGAAAGTAATATAAATATATCAATATTAGAAGATTTTTTAAGAAAAGAACTTAATAATAAAAGTAAAAGAATAATGGCTGTTATTAATCCAATAAAAATTAAAATTAATAATTTAAATAAAGAAATAAAAATAAAAATTCCTAATCACCCACAAAAAAAAGAAATGGGAGAAAGAGAAATAATTTTACATTCAAAAATATATATAGATAAAAAAGATTTTAATGAAAAAAAAAAAAATAAATTGTTTTTAGGTAGAATAGTTAAATTAAGATATGCTGGTCTAATAAAAGCAGAAAAAATAATTAAAGATAAAAATAAAAATATTATATATATAGAATGTAAATATATGAATTATATTTATAAAAAAAAAAAACAAAAAATTAATATTATTCATTGGGTTTCTGAAAAAAATAGTTTTAAAACAAAATTTAAATTATTTGATTATTTATTTAAATGTAAAAATCCAAATAAAGAAAAAAATTTTATTTCTAAAATAAATAAAAAATCATTAATAATAAAAAAAGGTTTAATAGAGAAATATGCAAAAAAAGCAAAAAAAAATCAAGTTTTTCAATTTGAAAGAGAGGGTTATTTTAAAATAAATATAAATATAAAAAATAATAAAAAAAAAATAACATTTAATCATATTGTATCTTTAAAAAAATAATAAATATTTTATAAAAAAAAGGAATATATTTTATGCAAAAAAAAAATTTTTCTTTAAGTTTATTAAATATAGCTGGAGTAGAACCATATAAAAAAAAAAAAAACGAAAAATATATGAATAATTTTCAAATTAAACATTTTAAAAAAATATTAATAGCATTATATAAACAATTAACTTTTAATATAAAAAAAAAATATTTAATAAAAAATAAAGAAACAATAAATTTTCCAGATCCAATTGATAGAGCTGTACAAGAAGAAGAATTTACTTTTACACTTTTAAATAAAGATAGAGAAAAAAAATTAATAAATAAAATAGAAAATACTATAAAAAAAATTAAAAATAAAAATTTTGGTTACTGTGATAATTGTGGTACTGAAATAGGAATAAAAAGATTAGAAGCACAACCAACTGCTGATTTATGTATAGATTGTAAAATATTATCAGAAATTAAAGAAAAACAAATAATAAACTAAATTAATTAAATTAAAAAAAAATGAAAAAAAAAAATATTTTTTTAGAAAAAATTCATAAAAATATTGGACAATTTGTTTATATTAAATCTATTATTTTTGAAAAAAAAACAAAATATCAAAATTTACTTTTATTAAATAATAAAAAATTAGGTAAAGTTTTTATATTAGATAATGTCATTCAAAAAACAGATTTTGATGAATTTATATATAATGAAATAATATCATTCGTACCAATATTTTCTCATGAAAATCCTCAAAATATATTAATTATAGGTGGAGGTGACGGAGGTTGCTTAAATAATATATTAAAAATTAAAAATTTAAAATCAATATTTATAGTTGAAATAGATAAAGATGTAATAGAATGTTCAAAAAAATATTTTTTTGAAAAAACAAAAAATCCATTTAAAAATAAAAAAGTTAAAATAATAATTGATAATGGTTTTAATTTTTTAAAAAAAAATAAAAAACTTTTTGATATAATTATTGTTGATGGAACAGATCCTATTGGTCCTGGAAAATGTTTATTTTCTACAGAATTTTATAAATTATGTAAAAAATCATTAAATAAAAATGGTATATTTACATCTCAAAATGGAGTTTTTCTTTTACAAAAAAAAGAAACATTTTCTAGTTTTTATAAATTAAAAAAAATATTTAAATATTGCGGTTTTTTTCATGCAAATATACCTACATATTATGGAGGTATTATGTTATTTTCTTGGGGTTCAAATAACAAAAATATAAAAAATATAAAAATAAATCTTTTAAAAGAAAAAATAAAAAAAATAAAATTAATATTTAAATATTATAATCCATATATTCATATTGGTAGTTTTTATCTACCTCAATTTTTATTAAAAGAATTAAATTTATTTAAAAATTAAAAAGGTGAAAAAATTGAAAAAAATAAAATTAAATGGATTTAATAATTTAACAAAAAATTTAAATTTTTGTATATATAATATTTGTTATACATATCCAAAAAAAAATAAAATAAAATATATAAATTATATAGATGAAAAATATAAATCTATAAATTTAATAAAAGTATTAAAAGAAATATGTATTATTATAGGAGCTGAAATACTTAATATAGCTAAACAAGATTATGATCCTCAAGGAGCAAGTGCAACTTTACTTATAAGTGAAAAAAAAAATAATAATATATTAAAAAATAAAAAAATTTTATCTCATTTAAATAAAAGTCATATATGTATACATACTTATCCAGAAATTCATCCTAAAAAAGAAATTTGTACTTGTAGATTAGATATAGAAATATCTACTTGTGGTTTAATTTCTCCATTAAAAGCATTAAATTTTATTATTAATAAATTTAAATCAGATATTGTTACAATAGATTATAAAATAAGAGGTTTTACAAGAGATAAAGAAGGAAAAAAATATTTTACAGATCATAAAATAAATTCAATTCAAAAATATATTGAAAAAGATATAAAAAAAATCTATGATATGATAGATGTTAATATTTATCAAGAAAATATATTTCATACCAAAATGATTGTTAAATATTTTAAACTTAAAAAATATTTATTTAATATAAATGAAAAAATTTTTAATTCAAAAAAAAAAAAAAATATTACTTATATTATTTGGAAAGAAATGCAAGAAATATATTATGGAAAAAATATATAATTAATTATTAATTAATTAAATAATAGTTAAAATTTCATATCCTGAATCTGTTACAACAATGGTATGCTCATATTGAGCAGATAAACTTCCATCAATTGTTTTTACTGTTCATCCATCACTTGATATTTTTGTTCTGTAATCACCTAAATTTACCATAGGTTCAATTGTAATAACCATTCCTTTTTTTAAAAAAAAATTATCATTACTTTTATGATAGTAATGTAAAATTTTGGGTTCTTCATGAAGAAATTTACCTATTCCATGACCACAATAATCTCTAACAACAGAATATCCTTTATTTTCTACATAATTTTGTATTACTTTTCCTATTAAACTTAATTTAACACCATGTTTTATATACTTTAAAGCAACAAAAATACTTTTTTTTGTAACTTTACATAAATTTAAAGCAGAATAATTAACATTTCCAACAAAAAACATTTTAGATACATCTGCATAATAATTATTCTTTAATATAGAAATATCAATATTAATTATATCTCCATCCTTAAGTATACAATTTTTATTAGGTATACCATGACAAACAACATCATTTATAGAAGTACAAATTGATTTAGGAAAATTATTGTAATTTAAAGAAGCAGGATAAGCTTTATAATGTTTTATTATTCTATTATGACATATATTATTTATTTCTTCTGTACTAATTCCTGGTTTTATATATTTATTAATATATAATAATATTTTATATGCTATTTTTCCTGATAATCTTATTTTATTAATATCTTTTTTTGTTTTTATTAAATTAAACATTTCATTTTACTTTAATTATTATAAATTAATATTTTATATATATAATATTAATTATAAATTAATAATATTTAAAAAAAAAGGAAAATTAAAAATGAATATATCAATAAAAGAAATGATAAAATCTGGAATTCATTTTGGACATCAAACAAGATATTGGCATCCTAAAATGAAACAATATATATACAAAAAATATAACAATATTCATATAATTAATTTAGAAAAAACATTAATTTTATTAAAATTAGCTTTAAAAAAAATAAATATTTTACAAAAAAAAAAAAAAAAGATTTTATTTGTAGGAACAAAAAAAATAGCTAGTTCTTTAACAAAAAAAATAGCTTGCAAATATAAACAATTTTTTGTAAATCATCGTTGGTTAGGTGGGATGTTAACTAATTGGAAAACTGTAAAAAAATCAATAAAAAATTTAAAAAAATTAGAAAAACAAGAAAAAAATGGAATTTTTAATAAATTAGTTAAAAAAGAAGCATTATATAAAAAAAAATTATTAATAAAATTAGAAAATAGTATAGGAGGAATTAAAAATATGGAAAAATTACCTGATGCATTATTTGTTATTGATGCTAAATATGAAAAAATAGCAATTAAAGAAGCCCAAAAACTTAAAATAAAAATATTTGCTATTGTTGATACTAATACAAATCCAGAAGGTATTGATTATATTATTCCTGGAAATGATGATTCAAAAAAATCTATTAAATGGTATATTAATATTTTATCAAAAAATTTAATAGAAAATATAAAAAAAAAAAATTAAAAAATATATGAATATAAAAAATAATTTAATACTTTTAAAAAAATTAAGAAATATTACAAATATAAGTATAATTGAATGTAAAAAAGCTTTAATAAAAAACAAAAATGATATTAAAAAATCAATAATTTATTTAAAAAAAAAAAATTATAAAATTAAAAAAAAAATATATAATAATAATAATGGTTTTATTTTAAATAAAATAATAAAAAATACAGCAGTAATGATACAAATAAATTGTGAATCTGATTTTGTTTCAAAAAATATAGAAATTAAATTATTTGCAGAAAAAATATTAAATTTTTATATAAAAAATACAAATTTAAATATAAATAAAATAAAAAATATTTACTCAGAAGAAAAAAATTATTTAACTAATAAAGTAAAAGAAAATATAGAAATAAATAATTTATGTTTTTTAAAAGGAAATATATTAAGTAATTATTTACATAATTTTAAAATAGGTACTATTTTACATGCAGAAAAAATAGATAATAAAAAAAATATAAAACAAGAAAAAATAAAAAAAATATCAATGCATATTTCTGCTTTAAATCCTAAATATATAAATAAAAATAATATATTAAAAAAATATAAAGATAAAGAAAAAAAAATAAAAAATCTTATTCTAGAAGAACAATTATTTATTTTTGATAATAAAACAAAAGTTAAATATTATTTATTAAAAAATAATATTAAAATAAATAATTTTTTTAGATTTGAAATAAAAAAAAATAATAAAATTTTATAAAAATATTTTTTTATTTATAAAAAAGAATAATTTACTTTATATAATAAATAAAATAAAATATATATTTATGGTTATGGAGGTATGGCCGAGTGGTTTAAGGCAACGGTCTTGAAAACCGTAAACGATTTTCGTTCGAGAGTTCGAATCTCTCTGCCTCCGTAAAAAATTATAAATATTTAATTTAAATTTTAAATAATATTATTTATTAATAAAATTTATATATATTTTTCACTTCATATAAAATGAAAAAAAAAAAAATAGAAAAAATAATAATTGAATTAGAAAAAAAAATAGAAAAATATTCTTTTTATTATTTTAATTTAAATAAATCAATTATTGATGATGAAAAATACGATTTTTTAATAAAAAAACTAAAATATTTAAAAAAAAAATATTTAATAAAAACAAATAATATTATAAATATTAATAAAACAAAATTAAATAAATATACCCCCAAAAAAAAACATAACATACCAATGTTATCTATTGATAATATTTATCATATTGATGAATTTAAAAAATATATATATAAATATAAAAAAAAAATAAATAAAAAAAATATAGAATTCTGTTGTGAATTAAAAATAGATGGATTAGCTATAAGTTTAATATATAAAAATAATAAACTAATTAGAGGTTTAACAAAAGGAAATTATATTTATGGAGAAAATGTAACTGATAATATAAAAAAAATAGAAAATATACCCAAAATATTAAAAACAAAAAAAAATATAAATTATTTGGAAGTTAGAGGTGAAATTTTTATTTCTAAAAAAATTTTTAGTACAATTAATAAAAAAAATTATTTCTCAAATCCAAGAAATTTAGTATCAGGTACAATTAGACAATCAAATTCAAAAAAAATTAAAGAAAGAAATTTATTATTTATAGGTTATGATTTAATAAAAAATAAAAAAAATAGAATATTTATTTCTAAACAAAATAAATGTTTAGAAAAAATAAAAAAATTAGGATTTTCAATAGAAAAAAATACAAAAATATGTAATTCTATTAAAGAAATAAATTATTTTTATAATAAAATTATAAATAAAAATTTTGATTATGAAATCGATGGAATAGTTATAAAAATAAATGATAGAAAATTTCAAGAATTAATTGGATATAATTCTAAATATATAAAATGGTGTATAGCATTAAAATTTCCATCTAAAATAAAAAAAACAAAAATTAAAAATATAATTTTTAAAACAGGAAAAACAGGAATAATTACTCCTATAGCAGAAATAAATCCAATTGAATTTGAAGGTGTAAATATAAAAAAAGTAAATTTATATAATTTAAAATATTTATCAAAATTAAATTTATCATTAAAAGATGAAGTTTTTGTTGAAAGAAGAGGAAATGTAATACCTAAAATAATAAAAATAGAAAAAAAAAATAATAATAATATTATATTACCTGATAAATGTCCTTCTTGTAATAAAAAAATTTTATTTAATAAAAAAATACCAAAATGTTATTCAAATTTAGAATGTCCAGATCAACTTAAAAATGTTATTAAAAATTTATCTTCTAAAAATGGTTTTAATATAAAAGGATTAGGTAAAAATATAATATATAAATTAATAAAAAAAAAATACATTACTTCAATTGAATCTATTTTTAATTTAAATTATAAAAATTTAATAAAAATATATAACATAAAAAAAAAAATTGCTAAAAAAATTTTATTATCTATAAATAAATCAAAAAATATAAATTTAAAAAATTTCATTTTTTCATTATCTATTCCAGGAATAGGTATTTTTACTTCTAATTGTCTTTCTATATATTTTAAATATATAAATAATTTTTTAAATTCTAATATAGATAATTTAAAAAAAATAAAAAATATTGGTATAAAAAAAGCTATTATAATAAATAATTATTTAAATAATAAAATAAATATAAAAAATATAAAAAAAATTTTAAAAAAAATAAAAATAAATTAATTAAAATTTAATTTTTTCATAAAATAATTTATTCTGTATAAAAATTTATCTTTTTGTAAAAGTAAAATTAACATACTTAAATTAATACCTTTTTCTTTACCAGTTAAACAAAAATTTAACATATAATATATTTTTTTTTTACTAATTATTTTAAATTTAATAAACATTTTACTCAAAATACAATTTATATATTTTATATTTCAATTAAAATTATTAACTGAAAAACTATCAAAAATAAATTTTAAAATTTTATAATAAATTAATTTTTTATACTTAAAATATATTTTTTTATCTAAAAAAAATATATTATTAATAAATATTTTACATATTTTAACAATATCTAATAATGAATATGAGTTTTTAGAAAAAAAAGTTATTATTTCTGAAATATTATTAATTTTTTTTATATCTATTTTTTCATTTATAAAAAAAGGTTTTAAATAATAAAATAATTTTTTATATGAAATATTATATATATAATATTTATTTATTCATTTTAATTTATCTATATTTATAATACATGGTGATTTATTAATATCTTTTAAATTAAATAAATATTTCATCTCATTTATATTAAATATTTCCTTATTACCATAAGACCAACCTAATCTAATAATATAATTTAATATTGATTCAGGTAAAAAACCATTATTAATATAATTAAATATATTTGAGTTAATATTTCTTTTAGATAATTTTTTTTTATTTTTATCTAAAATAATTGGTAAATGAGCATAAAATGGCAATTTATAATTTAAAGAATTTAAAATATTTATTTGTTTTGGTGTATTATTTATATGTTCATTTCCTCTTATAACATGAGTTATATTCATATAATAATCATCAACAGAAACACAAAAATTATAAGTTGGTATACCATTAGATCTTTGAATAACAAAATCATCTAATTCATAATTATTTATTGATATTTTTCCATAAATAATATCATTAAAAAAAATTTTTCCTTTTATATTATTTTTAAATCTAATAACATAACATTTATTTTTTTTACTAAAAAAATCTTTATTTCTACAAAATCTATCATAAATTGGTTTTATTTTTTTTTTTTTACAAATATATCTTAATCTATTTATTCTTTCTTTTGAACAAAAGCATTTATATGCTAATCCTTTTATTAACATTTTATTAATAATTTCTTTATAAAAAGATAATCTATTTGATTGAAAAATAGGACCTTCATCCCAATATAAACCTAACCATTCTAATATATAAAAAATATAATCTGAATAATTTTTATTAGATCTATTAATATCTGTATCTTCAATACGAAGTATAAATTTTCCATTGTTTTTTCTTGAATATAACCAAGAAAAAAAAGCTGTTCTTATATTACCAATATGTAAAAAACCTGTAGGACTTGGAGCAAATCTTGTTATAACAGTAAACATTAAAAAATATTCTCCTTTAAAAAAAAAATAAAAATTTTATTAAATTAATTTATATAAAAATATATAATATATATATTATATTATTTATAAAAAAAAAAAATTAATTATGAAATTATCTATTAAAAATATAAGAAATTTTTCAATTATAGCACATATAGATCATGGTAAATCTACATTATCAGATAGAATAATAGAAATATGTACAGGAAAAAAAATAAAAAAAACAGAAGAAAGAATTTTAGATTCAATGGAAATAGAAAAAGAAAGAGGAATAACAATAAAAGCACAAAGTGTACATTTAAATTATAAAAAAAATAATACTATATATAATTTTAATTTAATAGATACACCAGGACATACAGATTTTTATTATGAAGTTTCTAAATCACTAAATATATGTGATGGTGTTCTACTTTTAATTGATTCAACTCAAGGAATAGAAGCACAAACAATTGCTAATTATAATATTGCTAAAAAATTAAAATTAAAAATTATACCTATAATTAATAAAATAGATTTACCATATTCAAATATAGAAAAAACATTAAATCAAATAAAAAATATATTAAATATAAATACAAAAAAAATAATAAAATGTTCAGGAAAAACAGGATACGGTGTTAATTCAATTATAACAGAAATAATAAAAAATATTCCATATCCAAAAGGTAAAATAAATTTACCTTTTAATGCAATAATAATAGATTCAATATTTGATAAATATTTAGGAATAGCTTTTTTAATAAAAATAAAAAATGGTTTAATAAAAAAAAAAGATAAAATAAAATTTATAAATAAAAAAAATATATATACTGTAGAAAAAATATATATATATATTCCACAAAAAAAAGAAATTAATTATTTAAATTGTGGTGAAATAGGATGAATATCATGTAATATAAAAAAAATAGAAAAATTATCAATAAATAATGAAATTATTTCTATAAAAAATACAATAAAAAAAAAATATAAATCTTTAAAAGAAATAAAACCACAAATATATGCAGAAATATATCCTATAAATAATAAAGATTTTAATTATTTTGAAAAATCATTAAATAAATTAAAATTAAATGATTCATCTTTGTTTTTTAAAAAAAAATCATCTCATATTTTAGGTTTTGGTTTTAAATGTGGTTTTCTAGGATTATTACATATGGAAATAACAAAACAAAGATTAGAAAGAGAATATAATTTAAATATTATAATAACAACACCTTCAGTTACATATAAATTATATGATAAAAAAAATAAAGTTTATTATATAAATAATAATAATAATTTATTACCCAAAAATAAAATAAAAAAAATAAAAGAACCAATATCTACTTGTAATATAATTACTCCACAAAAATATATAGGAAAAATAATTAATTTATGTATAAAAAAAAGAGGAAAACAAAAAAAAATATTATTTTATGAAAAAAATGTATTAATTACATATGAAATTCCTACTTCAGAAATAATAACAAATTTTTCAGATAAATTAAAATCTATTTCTAGTGGATATGCATCATTTAATTATTCATTTAAAAAATTTAAAAAATCTAATATAGTATCATTAGATATTTTAATAAATAAAAAAAAAGTAGAAATATTATCTTCTTTTGTACATAAAAAAAATGTAAAAATTTATGGAAAAAAAATTACAGAAATAATAAAAAAAACATTACCAAGACAACAATTTGATATAACAATACAATCAGCTTATAATAATAAAATTATATCAAAATCAAAAATAAAAGCATTAAGAAAAAATGTTACATCTAAATGTTATGGAGGTGATATTTCTAGAAAAAAAAAATTACTTCAAAAACAAAAACAAGGAAAAAAAAAAATGAAAAAAATAGGTAATATTTTTATTTCTCAAGAAACATTTTTAAAAATATTAAAAATTAATTAATATATATATTAGGAATTAATAATGAAATTTAATTATTTATTATTTATTTTTGTTATTTTTACTGGTTTTTTTTATTTTTTAAATAAAAATAAAAAAATACAAAATTTTATTAATTCTAATATAAAAAATATTTTTATCTTTAATTATTTTTTTTATTTTATAAATAAAATATCTAATGAATTTTTTATTATTTTATTTTTTTTATTTATATTTAGATTTTTTTTATATGAACCATTTAGAATACCATCTGCATCAATGATTCCAACATTATTAAAAGATGATTTTATTTTAGTAGAAAAATTTTCTTATAATATAAGAAATCCAATAACAAATAAAATTATATTTTATACAAAAAAACCAAAATATGGAGATTTAGTTGTTTTTCAATATCCATATAATAAAAATAATTTATATATAAAAAGAATAATTGGATTACCAAATGATATCATTTTTTATGACGAAAAAAATAAAATAATAAAAATATATAAAAAATGTAATAATAAAAAAAAATATTGCTTAAAAAAAAATTTAATTAATTATTCAAATAAAAAAAAAAGTTTACTTATTGAAGAAATAATAATAGAAAATAATTCAATTAAAGAATTAATTTTAAATAAAAATAATATTAATATAAAAAAAATACATAAAAAAAATATATATCAATTAATTGAATTATTTGAAAAAAAAGAAAAAATAAATAAAAAAGAACATAATATAATTTTAATTCCAAATGAAAAATTTGGTAAATATTTTAATTATATTTATAAAAATATAAATAAAATATGGTTTATTCCAAAAAATAATTATTTTGTCTTAGGTGATTATAGAGACAATAGTTTAGATAGTAGATATTGGGGTTTTTTAAATAAAAATATGTTAATAGGAAAAGCAAAATATATATGGATGAGTTTAGAAAAAGAAAATAATAATTTTTTTTTAAAAATTAGATTAAAAAGAATTGGTAAAATTTTTTAAAATATATATATTTATGTATAGAATAAATAAATTACAAAATAAAATAAAATATAAATTTAAAAATAAAAAAATATTAATTCTTTCTCTAACACATAGAAGTTACAGTATTAATCATAATGAAAGACTAGAATTTTTAGGAGATTCAATTTTAAATTTTATAATAACAAAAAAAATATATAAAAAATTCTTTTTAGAAAAAGAAGGATATATGACAAGAATTAGATCAAATCTAGTAAATAGAGAAAATTTATTAAAAATTGCACAAAAACTAGAATTAAATAAATATATTTTATTAGGACAAGGAGAAATAAAAATGAAAGGACAATATAAAAAATCAATATTATCAAATACAGTAGAAGCTATTATAGGTGGTATATTTTTGGATAGTAATAATATAAAAATAGTAGAAAATATAATTAATAAATTATTTTTTAAAAATAATAAATTTTTTTACATAAAAAAAAATTCAAAAGATTTTAAAACATTATTACAAGAATATTTACAAAAATTAAAATTACCTTTACCTAAATATTTAGTTGTAAATAAACAAGGAAAAGATCACGAAAAAAAATTTACTGTACAATGTAAAATTAAATATTTAAAAAAAATTACAGAAGGAAAAGGTAATAATAAAAAAAAAGCTGAACAAATAGCAGCAAAAAAAGCTTTGATAAATTTAGGATTAATTTAATATAAAAAATTTTAATTAAAATGAATAATTTTTCAGAAAAAAAAAATGCCTATATACCAATAATAGGAAAAACTAATGTAGGAAAATCTACTATTTTTAATAAATTAATTAATAAAAAAATATCAATTACTTCTTCAAAAAAAAATACAACACAAAAAAATATTATCGGAATAAAAACAAAAAAAAATAATCAATATATATATATTGATACTCCTGGTTTTAGTAAAAATAAAAATCAAAAAAAATATATTTTTTTAGTTATAAAAAATATTAAAATTTATTTTAATATAAAAAAAATAAATATAATATTTTTTATTATTGAAAATTTTATTAGTTTTTATGAAATAATATTAATAAAAGAATTAGAAAAAACAAAAATACCTTTATTATTATTAATAAATAAAATAGATAAAATTAAAGATAAAAAAAAATTATTACCATTAATAAATAAAATAAAAGAAAAAAATAAATATATACATACAATATTTCCAATATCAAAATATGAAAAATTAAATATATATAAAAAAATTGAAAATAATATAAAAATATTTTTAAAAAAATCTAATCATATTTTTAATAATAAAAAAAAAACTACATGTTCTAAATCTTTTATTATTTTAGAAAAAATAAGAGAAAAAACAATAAGATTAATAGGAGATGAAATACCATATTTTATAAATTTTAAATTAAATAAAATAAATATAAATAAAAATTTTTATGAAATACATATATATATTTTAATAAAAAAAAATCAATATAAAAAAATTTTAATAGGTAAAAAAGGAAAAAAAATTAAAAAAATTATTTTTCTTTCTTCTAAATCAATAAAAAATTACTTAAAAACAAAAAAAAAAATTAAATTGTTTATTATAATAAAAAAAAATAAATAATATATTTTTTTTTATAAAATATTTATTCCTATATATTTAGATATAATCTTTATATTTTTTTTTGCTATTTTAGATACTATTTTTTTTCCCTCTATTAATATATTTTTCAATAATTTTTCTTTTTTCCTAAAATAAAAATATTTTTCTTGAAAAAAATAAATAAATTTAATAATTTCATTATAAACAACTTTTTTAAATTCATTATAATTATATGAATAAAATTTATTTTCTAAAATAGAAATAGATATATTTTTTAAACTAGAAATTATATTTAATAAATTAGAAATTCCTGGTTTATTTTTAATATCATAAATAATTTTTGGAGGATAATCAGAATCTGTTAATGATTTATTAATTTTTTTTTTTATTATATGTGGAGAATCTAATAAAAAAATAACATTATTAGTATTAACATCTGATTTAGACATTTTTTTTATAGGATTAATAAGAGACATTATTTTGGAACTATTTTTTTTTAAAATATAATTAGGAATAACAAAAATTTCATTAGAATAAAATTTATTTATTCTAATAGCAATATTTCTAACTAACTCTATATGTTGAACTTGATCAAAACCCACAGGAACAAAATTAGTTTTATATAATAAAATATCAGCGGCCATTAAAATTGGATATGTAAATAAACCAATATTTTTTTTTTTATAATTATTTATTTTATTTTTAAATTGAGTCATACGATTTAATTCACCTATATATGAAAAACAATTTAAAATCCAATACAATTGAGTATGTTGTACAATACTAGATTGTAAAAAAATTACACAATTTTCCGGAGTAATATCACAAGCAAGAAAAACAGCTAATAAATTAAAAATATTATTATTTAATAAATTAAAACTATTAATATTAGTAATAGAATGTAAATCAGCTATACAATAAAAACAATTATATTTTTTTTGTAATTCTTTAAATTGACTTAAAACAGCAATATAATGCCCTATTGTTAAATTACCTGTTGGTTGTATTCCACTAAAAACAATCTTTTTTAACATAAATTATAATTAATTAATCTTTATCTTTAAATAAATTTTCTGAAACAAATAAATTATTTACTTTTTTATATGATTTTTTTTCATTAAAAAAAATGTTTTTTTTTACATTTTTATTTATTTTATATTTATTTTTTTTATTATGATATGAATACCCTGTACCAGACGGAATTAACCTTCCTACAATAACATTTTCTTTCAAACCTCTTAATTCATCTATTTTACCAGAAACAGCAGATTCAGTTAAAACTCTAGTTGTTTCTTGAAAAGATGCTGCAGAAATAAATGATTCTGTAGCTAAAGATGCTTTTGTTATTCCTAATAATTCACGTTTATATTTTATTTTTATTTTATTATTTAAAATTAAATCTTTATTTATTATTCTTACTCTAGATAATTCAATTTGTTCACCAGATAGTAATTTAGAATCTCCTCCATCAACTATAGTAACTCTACGCAACATCTGTCTTATTATAACTTCAATATGTTTATCATTTATTTTTACACCTTGTAATCTATAAACATCTTGTACTTCATTAACAATATACTTAGTAACTTCATCTACACCTTTTAATTTTAAAATATCATGAGCTGAAGGACTACCATCAGAAATAATATCACCTTTTTCAACTAATTCTCCTTCAAAAACATTTAATTGTCTCCATTTAGGAATCATATCTTCATGAACAAACAAACCATCAATAGATGTTATAATTAAACGTATTTTACCTTTAGTTTCTTTACCAAAACTAACATTTCCTGTAATCTCCGCAAGAATAGCTGATTCTTTAGGTTTTCTTGCTTCAAATAAATCCGCAACACGAGGTAAACCCCCAGTTATATCTTTAGTTCCTCCATATTCCTGTGAAACTCTAGCTAAAATATCACCAGCTGATACATAAGAATTATCTTCTATTTGTACAATAGCTTTTCCTGGCAAAAAATATTGAGCAACTATATCAGTACCTGTAATTAAAATATCATTACCATTAAAATCAACTATTTTAATAGATGGTCTTAATTCTTTATTAAAATTACTAGATTTTCTATCTATTTGATCTAAAATTACAATTGATGTTAATCCTGTTAATTCATCAGTCTGTCTAGTAATAGTTTTACCTTCAAAAATATCTATAAACTTAACATATCCACTTACTTCTGTAATTATAGGCATAGTATGAGGATCCCAATTAACAACTATTTCTCCAACAGAAACAAAATCACCATTTAATTTTTCAACAATAGAACCATAAGGAAGTTTATATTTTTCTTTAATTAAACCTAATTTATCTATAATCATTAATTCAACATTTCTTGAAAGAACAACTAATTTACCAATAGAATTTATAACATATTTTAAATTAATTAATTTTATAAAACCATTATTTTTAACTCTTATGTTTGATTCAGATGCAACTCTAGAAGCTGCACCACCAATATGAAAAGTTCTCATAGTTAATTGTGTTCCTGGTTCACCTATAGATTGTGCAGCAATAACACCAATAGCTTCACCTTGATTAATTAAATGTCCTCTAGCTAAATCAAGACCATAACAAAAAGAACAAACACCAAAATTAGTTTCACAAGTAACAACAGAACGAACTTTAACATTAGAAATAGCTAATTTATCCAAAATATCACATGAAAAATTATCCAATAATGTATTTTTTTTTAATAAAATTTTTTTGGTTTTAGGACAAAAAATATCTTCTATAATAACTCTACCTAAAATACGTTCTCTTAAAGATTCTTTTATATTTCCTCCTTCAATAATAGGAGTAATTATAATTCCACAATCTGTTTTACAATCATCTTCAATTACTACTAAATCTTGTGCTACATCAACTAAACGACGAGTTAAATAACCAGAATTTGCTGTTTTTAAAGCAGTATCAGCTAAACCTTTTCTTGCTCCATGTGTTGAAATAAAATATTGTAATACATTTAATCCTTCCCTAAAATTAGCTGTAATAGGAGTTTCAATAATAGAACCATCAGGTTTTGCCATTAAACCTCTCATTCCAGCTAACTGTCTTATTTGTGCAGCAGATCCTCTTGCTCCAGAATCAGCCATCATATAAACACTATTAAAAGAACTTTGTTTTTTTTTTTTACCATTAAAATAAACAAACTCAACAGATAAATTATCCATCATAGACATAACAACACGTTCATTTGCTATTGCCCAAATATCAATTACTTTATTATATTTTTCTCCTAAAGTAACTAAACCAGACTGAAATTGTTCTTGAATTTCAGAAACTTCATTTTCAGCTTCTTTAATAATTTCTTTTTTATTTTCAGGAATCATCATATCATCTATACCAACAGATAAACCAGAAATAGTAGCATAAGAAAATCCTGTATACATTATTTTATCTGCAAATATTACAGTTTCTTTTAAACCTAAAATTTGATAACAAATACTAATCATTTTAGATATTTCTTTTTTATCTAAAACTTTATTAATTAAAGAAAAAGATAAACCTTTAGGAACAATATTCCATAATATTGCACGACCAATTGTTGTATCAACTATTATAGTTTTTTTTTCAAAAACATTATTTTTTTTACAAAATTCAATTATTTTAACTTTTACTTGTGCATGAATAGAGGCAATACCAACTTTATAAACATATTCTGCTTCTTTTATACTAGAAAGAAACATACCTTCACCTAAAGCTTTTATTTTTTTACTAGTCATATAATATATTCCTAAAACAACATCTTGAGACGGAACAATAACAGGATCACCACTAGCTGGTGATAAAATATTATTTGTAGACATCATAAGCGCTCTTGCTTCTAATTGAGCTTCCAATGTTAAAGGAACATGAACAGCCATCTGATCACCATCAAAATCAGCATTATAAGCAGCACATACTAAAGGATGTAATTGAATTGCTTTACCTTCTACCAATATAGGTTCAAAAGCTTGAATACCTAAACGATGTAAAGTAGGTGCTCTATTTAAAAGAACTGGATGTTGTTTTATAACATTATCTAAAACATCCCATACTATTGGTTCTTCATTTTCAACCATTTTTTTAGATGATTTTATTGTATTAGCATAACCACTATTTTCTAATCTTCCATAAACAAAAGGCTTAAATAATTCTAAAGCCATTTTTTTAGGTAAACCACATTGATGTAAATGTAAATAAGGACCAACTGTAATAACAGATCTACCAGAATAATCAACTCTTTTACCTAATAAATTTTGTCTAAATCTACCTTGTTTTCCTTTAATCATATCAGCTAGTGATTTTAATGGTCTTTTATTAGAACCCATAATAGTAAAACCTCTACGTCCATTATCTAATAATGCATCAATAGCTTCCTGTAACATTCTTTTTTCATTTCTAATAATTATATCTGGAGCAGATAAATCTAAAAGTCTTTTAAGTCTATTATTACGATTTATTACACGACGATATAAATCATTTAAATCTGAAGTAGCAAACCTACCTCCATCTAAAGGTACTAAAGGTCTTAAATCTGGGGGTAAAACAGGAAGAACATCTAAAATCATCCATTCTGGTTTATTACCTGAATTAATAAAAGATTCAATTAATTTTATTCTTTTAGTTATTTTTCTTTTTTTTAATTCAGAAGTACTAGATTTTAATTCATAAAATAATTTTTTATATTCATTTTCTAAATCTATATTTTTCAATAAAAACTTAATTGCTTCTGCTCCCATTTTAGCAATAAATTTTCCATTAAACTTCTCATAATAAATTAAATATTTTTCTTCATTTAATATATCTAATTTATTTAAATTACTAATTTGGGATTCTAAAACAACATAAGATTCAAAATATAAAACTTTTTCTATATCACGTAAAGACATATCTAATAATAAACCTATACGTGATGGTAATGATTTCAAAAACCAAATATGAGCAATAGGAGAAGCTAATTCTATATGACCCATTCTTTCTCTACGAACTTTCGTTTTAGTAACCTCAACACCACATTTTTCACATATAACACCTCTATGTTTCAATCTTTTATATTTACCACACAAACACTCATAATCTTTTATAGGACCAAATATTCTTGAACAAAACAAACCATCTCTTTCTGGTTTAAAAGTACGATAATTAATAGTTTCTGGTTTTTTTACTTCTCCAAAAGACCAAGATCTAATAACACTTGGAGATGCTAAAGATATCTTAATAGAATTAAATTCTTCTGTTTTATTATATTGATTTTTAAAAAAATCAATTAAATTATTCATTTATATTTTTCCTTTTAATAATTTTATTAAAATTTTTAATTATTTTCTAATTCAATACTTATACCTAAAGAACAAATTTCTTTTAATAAAACATTAAAAGACTCTGGCATACCAGGATCCATTTGATGATTACCATTAACTATATTTTTATATATTTTTATTCTTCCACTAACATCATCAGATTTAACAGTAAGCATTTCCTGTAAAGTATAAGCTGCACCATAAGCTTCTAAAGCCCATACTTCCATTTCACCAAATCTTTGACCACCAAATTGAGCTTTTCCACCTAATGGTTGTTGTGTTACTAAACTATATGAACCTGTAGATCTTGCATGTATTTTATCATCTACTAAATGATTAAGTTTCATAATATACATATAACCAACAGTTATAGGTCTTTCAAATTTTTCACCTGTTAAACCATCATACAAATAAATTTGACCTGATTCAGAAATACCAGATAATTTTAATAAATTTTTTATTTCTATTTCTTTAGCACCATCAAAAACAGGAGTAGACATAGGAAAACCATCAGATAAATTTTTAAACAAAACAAATAATTCTTTATTATTTAATTTATCTAAATAAACTTTATTATTTTTTTTACCTAAATTATAAACATTTTGAACAAAATCTTTTATTTTGGAAATACAAATGTTATTTTTTAACATTATATTAATTTTATCTCCTATAGATTTTGCTGCCATTCCTAAATGTGTTTCCAATATTTGACCTATATTCATTCTAGATGGTACACCTAAAGGATTTAATATTATATCTATTGGAACTCCATTATCATCATAAGGCATATCTTCTACAGGACATATTTTAGAAATAACACCTTTATTTCCATGTCTACCAGCCATTTTATCTCCAGGCTGTAATTGTCTTTTAACAGCTAAATAAACTTTAACAATTTTCAAAATTCCAGGTGCTAATTCATCACCATGCATAATTTTTATACTATATTCTTCTATCTTTTTATCAAAATTTAATTTTAATTTTTTATATTCATTAACTAATTTAATTACTTCTTTTTTTATTTTTTTATTTTTTATTTTAATATATAACAAATCATTAATAATAATATTATCAATTTTTACACCAACACTAAATAACAATTTTTTTATTTTATTTTTTATTTCTTTTTCAAAAAAACAAATTTCTTTATAAAAACTATTTTTAATTAAATTTAAATTAATTGTTTCTATTTCTAAAGATCTTTTATCTTTCTTTAAACCCTCTCTAGTAAAAATTTGAATATCAATAACAGTACCAAAAATACCATTAGGTACTCTTAATGATGAATCTTTTACTTCAGATGCTTTCTCACCAAATATAGCTCGTAATAATTTTTCTTCTGGTGTTAATTGAGTTTCTCCTTTTGGTGTTACTTTACCTACTAAAATATCTCCACCTGAAACTTCAGCTCCAACATAAATAATACCATTTTCATCTAATTTAGATAGAACAGATTCACTAACATTTGGTATATCAGAAGTAATTTCCTCTTGACCTAATTTTGTATCTCTAGATATACAAGACAATTCCTGTATGTGAATTGTAGTAAATATATCTTTTTGAACAACTTTTTCAGAAATCAAAATTGAATCTTCAAAATTATAACCATTCCAAGACATAAAAGCTACTCTCATATTTTGTCCTAAAGCTAGTTCACCTAAATCTGTAGCCGGTCCATCAGCTAAAACATCACCTTTACAAATTTTTTCATTTAAAAAAACACAAGGTTTATGATTAATACATGTATTTTGATTAGAACGAACATATTTTTTTAAATCATAAACATCTATAGAATCTAAATAATTTTTTGATTTTTTTACTTTAATAATAATTTTACAAGAATCAACATATTTTACAATACCACTTCTTTTTGCAACAACAGTAATACCAGAATCTATAGCAACAATTTTTTCCATACCTGTACCAACTAAAGGTTTATTACAAATTAAGTTTGGAACAGCCTGTCTTTGCATATTTGCACCCATAAGTGCTCTATTAGCATCATCATGTTCTAAAAATGGTATTAAAGAAGCACCAATAGAAACTATTTGTTGTGCAGAAACATCCATATAATTAATTTTATCAGAATTAAATAAACTAAATTCTCCTTTATATCTACATACTAAAAATTCATTTTTTAATACATTATCTTTATTTAAATTAAGATTTGCTTGTGCAATAATATAATTACCTTCTTCTATTGCTGACAAATAATGTATTTCATTTGTAACAAATCTATTTTTAACTAATCTATATGGAGTTTCTAAAAAACCATATTTATTTATTCTAGCATAAATAGATAATGAATTTATTAAACCTATATTTGGACCTTCTGGTGTTTCAATAGGACAAACTCTACCATAATGAGTTGGATGAACATCCCTAACTTCAAAACCTGCTCTTTCTCTTGTTAAACCACCAGGACCTAAAGCTGAAATTCTACGTTTATGTGTAATCTCTGATAAAGGATTATTTTGATCCATAAATTGAGATAATTGACTTGAACAAAAAAAATCTCTAATTATTGCAGATAAAGGTTTTGCATTTATTATATCCTTGGGATATAAATTTTCATTTTCTACTAAAGATAAACGTTCCTTAACTGTTTTTTCTATTCTAACTAAACCAACACGAAATTGATTTTCTACCATTTCACCTACAGATCTAACTCTTCTATTACCTAAATGATCAATATCATCAATATTACCTCTACCATTTCTTATTTCTATTAATTTATATATAGTATCTATTATATCTTTATTTTCAAGAGTTAAAGGTCCTTTAACACTTTTACGACCCATAGACATATTAAATTTCATTCTTCCAACATTAGATAAATCATATCTATCTATTGAAAAAAATAAATTATTAAATAAATTTTCAGCTGCTTCAACAGTAGGTGGCTCACCAGGTCTAATCATACGATATATTTCAATCAAAGCTGAATTTTTATCAATTGTATTATCTATATTTAATGTATCTGAAATATAAGAACCATTATCTATATCATTTGTATATAAAATTTTTATATAAGAATTTCCTGATTTAATTATTTTATTAAAATAATCTAAATCTATTTTTGTATTAGCAAAACAAATAATATCTCCATTAAATACATTTTTACAATTTTCTCCTAAAATTTTACCAAACAAAAATTCTTTAGGAACTTCAATTAAATCAACATTATTTTCTTTTAATTTTTTTATATGTTTAATTAAAATTCTATTACCTTTTCTTACATACAATTTATTTTTATAAATAATATCAAAATTTAATATTTCACCTCTTAATCTTTCTGGAAACAATTTTAAATAAATTTTATTACCAACAAAATTATAAATATCAAAATTAAAAAACATTTTTAATATTTCTTCAACATTAAAACCCATAGCTTTTAATAAAACAGAAACAGGTAATTTACGTCTACGATCTATACGAACAAATAAATTATCACGAGAATCAAACTCAAAATCTAACCAAGAACCTCTATAAGGAATAATTCTAGCATTATATAAAATTTTTCCAGAAGAATGAGTTTTTCCTTTATCACTATCAAAAAAAACACCAGGACTACGATGTAATTGAGATACTACAACTCTTTCTGTACCATTTATAATAAAAGTTCCTCTTTTTGTCATTAAAGGAATATCTCCCATATAAACTTCTTGTTCTTTAGAAAATTTTATTTTTTGATTTTTTGAATAAAAATTTTCATATATAACAAGACGTAAAATAACTTTTAAAGGAAATGAATATGTTAAACCTTTAATATGACATTCTTTATCATTAAATAAATATTTACCAAATCTATAATTAACATAATACAAAACTACATTTTTATTATAATTATAAATAGGAAAAACAGATTTAAAAGACAAATCTAAACCAGAAACACCATCAGAATTTTTATGTATAAATTTATAATAAGAATCTATTTGAATAGATAATAAATATGGCACATCCAAAATCTTTATATTATTACTAAAATCTTTACGTATACGTTTTTTTTCTGTATAAGAATACACCATATATTTCCTAAATAAATTAATATTAAAAAATTAAAAAAACTACTTAATTTCAACTATAGCACCAACATCTTCCAAAGATTTTTTCAAAATATCTACATCATTTTTAATAACATTTTTTTTAATTAAAACAGGAGAAGATTCTACTAAATCTTTAGCATCTTTTAAACCTAATTTTAAAAAATTACGAACAACTTTAATAACCGCTATTTTATTATTACCAACTGATTTTAAAAAAAAATCAAATTCTTTTTTTTCTTCTTTAATTTCATTTTTTTCTATAGAATCAATAGGTCTATAGTTAGAAGAAGAAACACCAAATTTTTTCTCTAATGCATCAATTAATTCAACAATTTCAACTAAAGACATCGATGATATTATTTCTAAAATTTCTTTTTTATTTTTTTTCATACTAATATAATATCCTATATTATTTTCAATTATTTTATATTTTTAATATTATTTAATAAACGTAAAAATTTAAAAATAAATAAATCTTTAATAAAAAAAATAAAATAAAATAAAGCTTCTTTACGAGAAGAAAACTTAGATAATTTTTTATTTAAATCCAAAGAAATTATTTTATTTTCAATAAAAACAGATTTTATACATAATTTATTTTTTTTTTTTAAAGAAAACAATATATTTGAAACAGAATTAACTTTTTTTAATGAACAACCAACAGCTGTTGGACCTATAAAAAAAACACTCAGCATATCAAATTTTGTATCTTTTACAGCTAATTTAAATAAACTATTTCTTGTTACTATAAGAAAAGATTCATTATCACGTATTTTTTTACGAAAAATATTCATTTCATTTGAAGAAACATTTTTAAAATCTATTAATACTAAAGACAAAGATATATTAAAAATATTTTTTAATTTTTCTACAATTTTTTTTTTATTTTTATAATCTAATAACATAAATAAATAACCTTAAAAAACAAATAAACCATTAAAAATTAAAATCATTAACAATAAAACCTTTACCCATAGTACTAGAAATAGTAATTTTTTTTATAAAAAAAATACTACTTATACTATTTGGTTTATTTTTTTTTATAGATAAAACTAATGATTTTAGATTATATAATAACATTTTTTCAGAAAAACTAGTTTTTCCAATAGTAACATGAACAATTCCATATCTATCATTTTTATATATTATTTGTTTTCCTTCATATAAATTTTTTACAGTTTCTTTTATATTTGAAGTTATAGTTCCAAAATTAATATTTGGCATTAAACCTTTAGGACCTAAAATTTTACCTAATTTACTAACTATTTTTATAGTGTCAGGCATTGCTACAACTAAATCAAAATCTATTTTATAAGAAATTATTTTTTTAAATAAATCATCTTTACCGACAAAATAAGCTCCATATGAATAAGCAACTTCTTTATATTCATCAGAAGCAAAAACAACTATTTTTATATTCTTTTTTATACCATAAGGTAAAATAACATAATTTTTTATTAAATTATCACTTTTTTTTATATCAATCATTAAATTAATAGCAACATCTATCGATTCAATAAATTTTCTATTAGAATTTTTTTTTATTTCAGAAAAAATATCTATAATATTTTTTTTTTTATCATTATTTTTATTTATCATAATAAAATATTTAGTCTTTTATTTTTAAACCCATAGATAAAGCAGTACCAATTATACATTTAGATATAGAAATAATATCACTTCCAGTCATATCTGGTTCTTTTATTTTGGCTATATCCATAATTTCACTTTTTTTAACATAACCAACTATTTCATGTTTAGGTTTAATAGAACCTTTTTTTATAGAAATAAACTTTTTTAAAAGTACAGAAACAGGAGGAGTTTTTATTATAAAAGAAAAACTACGAT
This sequence comes from Candidatus Stammera capleta, assembly GCA_036689315.1. Classification (GTDB taxonomy): domain Bacteria; phylum Pseudomonadota; class Gammaproteobacteria; order Enterobacterales; family Enterobacteriaceae; genus Stammera; species Stammera capleta_W. Next base: position 245,190 of record CP144790.1, read on the forward strand.
CATAATAAACAGTTATTAATACAGGAATAGGAACTCCTTTTTCCATATCTTTTGTTTTTTCATTAAAAGATTTACAAAAAGACATAATATTAACTCCTTTTTGACCAAGAGCTGGACCAACAGGTGGACTAGGATTTGCCATACCAGATAAAACTTGTAATTTTATATAAGATTTTACTTTTTTTTTCATAATTTATTTATATTTAATTAAAATTTTTAACCTTTTTCAACTTGAGAAAAATCCAATTCAACAGGAGTAGATCTACCAAAAATAGAAACAGATACTTTTAATCTATTTTTATCATAATCTACTTCCTCTACAGTACCATTAAAATCAGAAAAAGGACCACTATTTACACGAATTAATTCTCCAGGCTCAAATAATATCTTAGGTCTAGGTTTTCCATCTATTTGTTGCAACTTATCTTTTATAATATTAATTTCATTTTCACTAACAGGAATAGGATTACCTGAATTACTACCAATAAAACCCATAATTTTAGGAATACTTCTAACTAAATACCAATTTCTTTCATTCATAATCATTTGAATAAAAAAATAACCAGGAAAAAATTTTCTTTCACTTTTTTTTCTAATACCTCCTTTAACTTCAATAACTTCTTCTGTTGGAATTAATATATCACCAAAATAATTTTTAAGATTATATAATTTAATATGATCTTTCAAATACTTAACTGCTTTATTTTCAAAACTAGAAAAAACTTGTATAATATACCAATTCTTATTTTTTTCCATATTAGAAATTTATTTTATAACCTCAAATTCAAATTAGTTATATTAGAAATAATACGAAAAATTATATCATCAATAAACAAAATTAATAGTGAAATAAAAATACTTAAAAAAAAAACAACTATTGTTGTTTTTATAGATACTTTAAAATCAGGCCAATATATTCTACTAATTTCTAATTTAGATTCTTTAAAAAATATAATTAATTTATTACCTAATAATGTTTTCTTAAATAAAAAAAAAATAAAAAAAGAAAAAAACATATTTATTAATATTTTAATAAAAAAAAATAAATTAAAATATAAAATATTATTTAAAAATAATATAAATAAAAAAAAAATTAAAAAAAAAATTATAAAAATATCCATTTATCAATCTTTAATTTATAATAATTAATTTTAATAAAAAATATAATTAATATTCAAATAAAATAAATAATTTTTTATTATACATTATTTTTTTAAAAATAAATATTTTTTTAAATTAAAAAAATCAATTATATTTACCTCTATTTTTAAAAAAATATTAAATTTTTTAAAAACTATTTTCCTTACTTTTTTATATAAAGAAACAAAATCTTCTGAAGAAGCATTATTTGTATTAACAAGAAATAAAGAATGTAATTTGGATACACTTGCACCACCAACAGTAAATCCTCTTAAATTACATTTATCAATTAAAGCAGCAGCAGATAATTTAACTTTATTTATTTTTATATAATTATATAAAATACAAAAAATATTACCATACTTTTTTTTTAAATTTAAAAAAAAATAATAGTCTACAATAGGATTAACAAAAAAACAACCAGCATTACCATAAATTAAAGGATTTGGTATTTTTTTATCTCTTATTTTTTTTATTTTTATGTATATTTTTTTAGGACAAATATTTTTACCAAAATTTTTAAAATACATAAATAAATCTTTATAAAACAAAAATGGTTTCCAGTATTTGTTTATTTTTAAAATAACTTTTATTATTAAAAAACGATTATATATTTTACCTTTAAAAATACTATTTCTATAAGAAAATAAACATTGTTTTTTATTAAAAAAAAAAATATTTCCTGTAACTACATCAAATATTTTTACATAATAAATAAAATCTTTAATTTCTAAACCATAAGAACCAATATTATTTACAACACCAGAACCAACAGATCCTGGAATAAAAGCAAGATTTTCTAAACCAAATATACCATTATTTATAGTAAAATAAACTAAATCAGACCATATTTCTCCAGAAGCAACTTCAATAAACCAAAAATTAATATTATAATAAATTTTAATACCTTTCATTCTGTTTATTACTACAGAACCATAAAAATCACCATTAAATAAAACATTACTTCCTTGTCCTAAAATAATAATAGGTTTATTAAATCTATTATGAAAAAAAAATATTTTTTTTAATTCTAAAAAATTATTAACTATAAATATTTTTTTTACATAAATATCTAAACGCAAATAATTAAAATTTTTTAAAGAACAAAAACACATACTCATTTATATATAATATAAAAAAAATAATTCAAATATTTTCATATTTTTATAATTTTCTATTTTTTTATGACTAAATCCTAATAAATGCAATAATCCATGAATTAAAATACGATTTAAATTAAAAATATATTTACATTTATTTTTATTGTTTTTTTCAAAAATATATAAAGGACATAAAAATATATCACCTAAAAAAATATTATTTACATTTTTTATTTTAATATTATTAAAAGATAAAATATCAGTACAACTATTATTTTTTTTATACATAAAATTTAAATTACACATTTTTTTTTTATTAATAAAAATAATATTTATATATTTATTCAAATTAAAAAATATATATATTTTCCATAAAAATTTAAAATATAATTTTTTTTTAGGTAATAAATGATAATCTTTACACCTATAAATAATATTTAATAAAAATTTATTAAACATAAAAAACTAAAAAATTTTTTTTTTACATTTTTCATATGCTTTTACAATACTAGCAACTATTGATGACCTCATAATATCCTTTACATTAAAAAAAGTAAATCCTATATTATTTAAATTTTGTAAAATATCAATAGCATGTTTTAAACCAGAATAAGTTTTATTTGGTAAATCTACTTGTGATATATCACCATTAACAACAGCAATAGAATTAAAACCTAAACGTGTTAAAAACATTTTCATTTGTTTAATAGTTGTATTCTGTGCTTCATCCAATATAACAAAAGAATCATTAAAAGTTCTTCCTCTCATATAAGCTAAAGGAACAACTTCTATAACATTAGGAGATATATATTTATTATTATAATCAGGACCTAATATTTCAAATAAAACATCATATATTGGACACAAATAAGGATCTATTTTTTGATTAAAACTTCCTGGCAAAAAACCTAAACTTTCACCAGCCTCTACAATTGGTCTTGCAAGAATAATTCTATATATTTTTCTTTTTTTTAAAAAATCAATTGCTGCTGCTGTTGCTAAATATGTCTTTCCTGTACCAGAAACACCTATACCAAAAGTTATAACATTATTATATATATTATTTAAATACATACTTTGTGTTTTATTTCTGGGTTTTATAATACCATATCTAGTTCTTAAACAAAAAGAAAAATTAGATAATAATTTTTTATTCATTATAAAAAAATTAATTAAAATTAAAAAATACTAAATTATTATACCATATAAACAATTTTTATTAGATTCAGTTATTTTAATTTTAATTAAATTTCCAATAATATTATTATTTCCTAAAAAATGTACAATTCTATTATTATCTGTACGACCATATAAAAATTTATTATTTTTTTTTGATAAACCTTCAACTAAAACATTTTGTTTAGAAAATAACATTTTTTCATTACTCAAAAAATAATTTTTTTTTATCAAAGAATTTAATATATATAAACGTTTTTTCTTTTCTAAATAACTAATTTTATCTTTAATAAAAAAAGATTTAGTTCCTGGTCTGGGTGAATATAAAAAACAAAAACTATTATCAAATTTAATTTCTTTAACTAAATCTAAAGTTAATATAAAATCATTTTCTGTTTCTCCAGGAAAACCAACAATAAAATCAGAACTAAAAACCATTTTTGGTCTAACCAATAATAATTTTTCTATTATTTTTTTATAAAATTCAATTGTATAATTTCTTTTCATTTTTTTTAAAATTCTGTTAGATCCACTTTGAACAGGTAAATGTAAAAAATTTACAATTTTCGATATATCTTTATAACAATTAATTAATCTATCAGAAAAATCACAAGGATGACTTGTCATAAATCTTATTCTCTTTATTTTATTTATTTCAGAAATACAATATAACAAAGAAGTAAAATCACAAATTTTACCATTACTAAAAAAACTAATATATGAACTAACATTTTGTCCTAATAAATTTATTTCTTTTACACCTTTATCTGATAATTTCTTTATTTCTTCAATAATATTTTCTGGTTTTCTACTTATTTCCCTTCCTCTTGTAAAAGGAACTACACAATAAGAACAAAATTTATTACATCCTTCCATAATTGGTACAAAAGAAGATAATTTTACATTTTCAATATAATTTAAATTATTATTTAAATTTTCAAATAATTTATTTGAATTTAAATCAATTATTTTTTTTCTTTTTTTTTTAAATTCTGAAATTAAATAATTTATCTTATAAATTGTTTTAGGACCAAAAATAATATCAACAATATCACTTCTATTAAAAATATTTTTTTTTTCTTTAACAGAAACACATCCACCAACCAAAACAATTGAATCTGGTTTATTTTTTTTTATTTTTTTTATTCTACCAAGTTGATGAAATAATTTTTCATGAGCTTTATGACGAACAGAACACGTATTAAGTATAATTACATCAGATTCATTTATTTTATCAGTAACTTCATATTTTTTTTTTAAAAGATAAATAATTTTATTTGAATCATATTCATTCATTTGACAACCCCATGTTTTTATATATAATTTTTTATACATAAATTTTCTCCATTAATAAAATTATTAATCAATAGCTACGACAGGAATTGAACCTGTAACCTCAGCGTTATGAATGCTGTGCTCTAACCAATTGAGCTACGTAGCCATCTTTACAATTACATTATTTATTTCAGTTAATACAGGGGTACCAGGATTCGAACCTGGGAATAGCGGGATCAAAACCCGATGCCTTACCTCTTGGCTATACCCCAATATATATATATATAATATAATACATACACATACGGAAGACGAGATTTGAACTCGTACACTAATATAAAGTACTAGACCCTAAATCTAGTGCGTCTACCTATTTCGCCACTTCCGTTTTATTTATTTAATTAAATTATCCTTTTAATATAAAAAATAGTCAATAATTTTTTAAAAAAAATGAAAGAAATTAAATTAATATCTTTAATAAAAAAAAATGCTAATATATTAAAAAAAAATTATATATTTTATGGACATGGAACTAATAATCCATTTATGGAATCTAAATATATTATATATACAATTTTACAATTAGATATTAATAAAAAATATGAAAAAATAAAAATAAATAAAAAACAAGAAAATAAAATAAAAAAAACAATAAAAAAAAGAATAAAAAATAAAATACCTGTACCTTATATTACTAAAATAGCATATTTTTATAATAAAAAATTTTTTATAAATAGAAATGTAATTATACCAAGATCTCCTTTAGGAGAGATAATAAAAAAAAATTTTAAATATTTAAAAAATTTTAAACCAAAAAATATATTAGATCTTTGTACTGGAAGTGGTTGTTTAGCAATATTATGTTCATATTTTTTTTATAAAGCTAAAATAGAAGCATCTGATATTTCTATTTCTGCTTTAAAAATTGCAAAAAAAAATATAATATTACATAAAAAAAAAATTAAATTAATTAAATCTAATTTATTTAATAATATAAAAAAAAAATATGACTTAATAATTACAAATCCACCTTATATAGATATAAAAGATTTTAAATATTTACCAAAAGAATATTATTACGAACCAAAAATATCTTTAATATCAAAAAAAAAAGGTATGTTTTTTATTGAAAAAATAATAAAAAATGCAAAAAAATATTTAAAAAATAATGGATTACTTTTATGTGAAATTGGAAATAATAAAAAAAAAATAAAAAAATTATTTCCAAAATTAAAAATAAAATGGATAAATTTAAAATATGGAATAAAAGGTATATTTATAATAAAAAAAAATAATTTATTTTAAATTTTTATTTTAAATAATTTAATAAAATTACTCATATTTATATTAATAAAATCAAATAAATCAATATTTTTTATTTTTGCTATTTTTTTAGCAATAAAAATTATTCTTGATGGATTATTTATTTTTCCTCTATATGGTTCAGGACTTAAAAATGGAGAATCTGTTTCTATTAATAACCTATCTAATGGAACATATTTTACTATATCTTGTAATGATTTATTATTATTAAATGTAACTAAACCTGAAAATGATATATATAAACCTAAATCTAAAAATTTAGATAAACAATAAAAACTATTATAACTGTAACAATGAACAACACCTCTAATATTTTTAAAAATTTTTATTAAATTTAATGTATCAATAAATGAATTCCTAGAATGTATAATAATTGGTTTTTTTTTTTTATAAGATAAATATAAATGATAAAAAAAATTATATTTTTGTATTTTTTGTTTTTTTTTATCAAATATTTTAAAAAAATCTAAACCTGTTTCTCCAATAGCAATTACTTTTTTATTACATGAAAAAAATTTTAAATGTTTTATATTTTTAAAAAAATTATTACAATAAAGAGGATGTATACCACAAGATAATCCAATATTATTAAATTTTTTTACTAAATTTAAAATACATAAAAAATTTTTAATACTAGTAGAAACAGTTAATATGTATCCAACATTATTACTTTTACAAAAAAAAAGTAAAGACTTTATATCTTTTATTGTTTGATTATTTTTTAATAAATCTATATGACAATGAGAATCAATTAAAAACATATTAATTTAATTAAACATAAATATAATTATATATTGAAGAAACAAAAGTAAATATCAATATATTTTTATTTAAAGAATTATCTATTATTTCATTAGAAAAAATTATTAATTTATTTAAAATTAAATATACTTTTTTTAATTTTATTTTTTTTTTTAAATATAAAACTATATCAACATAATCTAAATTATAAAATATTTTATTTTTATCAAAATAAAATAGCCTAATTATATCAATAAATATATAAAAAATCCAATTTAAATAATATTTTATTAAATCAGTTTTTAATAAATTAATAATATATTTAACATTACTAAAAAAATAATTATAAATATTTTCCAATAAAGAAATCCTAAAATTCCATAATTTATTTAATATAAATAAAGATAATAAAGGTGAATTATTACATAAACGAATAGATGTTATTATAGAATTTTTATTATAATTTTTATTTAATCTTTTATTTAACCAAAAATAATTTTCTTTTTCTAAAGGACATTTTAATTTAAAAAAAAATGATCTACTTAAAATAGTAGATGGTATTTTTATATAATCAAAACAAGAAAAAATAAAAATAAAATTATTTTCATGTTCCTCCATTATTTTCAATAAAGAATTAAAAGCATGATAAGTAAAAAAATTAGTATTTGAAAAATAAATAATTTTATAATTACTAAAATAATTTAAAAATAAATTTCTTTTTATTTCTTTTATATAATCAACACTTATACCTAATTTTGATTTATTTATTATTTCATAATAATTAGGATTATTATTATTTATTAATAATCTACAATTAAAACATTTATTACAATAATTATTATTTATCTTTTCAGAACACAAAAACCATTTAGACAAAAAAAAAACAAAATCATCTACTCCTAAATCAGTAGAATAACTAATTATTAAATTAAAAGAATATTTACTTATTTTTTTTAAAGACAAAATTTTATAATACAAATCCTTAAACCAAGGATAAAAATATCTTTTTTTTAACATAAAAAATTTATTAATTAAATAAATAAAATTAAAATAAATAATATATAATATTATAATTATATTATAATAATTTATTAATTAATATTAGGTTTAATATTTATGCTTATAAATAAAAAAGCACCAAATTTTACTTCAGAAGCAATAATTAATGGTAAAGATATAATTAAAAATTTTAATTTTATAAAACAAACAAAAAATAAATATACTGTATTATTTTTTTGGCCATTAGATTTTACATTTGTATGTCCATCAGAAATAATTTCATTTCAAAACAGATATAATGAATTCAAAAAAAGAGAAACAATTATTATAGGATGTTCTATAGATTCAATTTATTCACATTTACATTGGATAAACACACCAATAGAAAAAGGTGGAATAGGAAAAATTAATTTCCCTTTAGTTTCTGATATAAAAAGAGAAATACAAAAATATTATAATGTTGAACATAAAAAATTAGGAGTCTCATTAAGAGCTACATTTTTAATAGATAAAAAAAGTATAATTAGACACCAATCAATAAACGATTTACCTATTGGTAGAAATATAGATGAAATAATAAGAATTATTGATGCTTTAATTTTTTATGAAAAAAATGGATTAGTATGTCCTGCACAATGGAAACCTGGAAAAGATGCAATAAATCCTACAAAAGATGGAATAATTAAATATCTCAAAAAAAATATAAAAAATATATAAATATTTTTATTTTATTTTTTTTTCTAAATAAAAAATATGTTTTTTTATAAACGGATCATATTTTTTTAATTTTAAATTTTTAACTGTATTTATTTTATTTTTTGTAGTTGTATAAAAATGACCAGAACCAGAAGAAGAAATTAATTTTATTTTTATTCTTGTATTTTTAGCCATATTATTTTACTCTAAATATTTTTTTTTTTAAAAAAAAATCAATACCTTTTATATCAATAATTCTAATTGCTTTAGAAGAAATTTTTAATCTAATAAACTTTTTCTTATTAATTGACCAAAAACGATGATAATGTAAATTTGGAAAAAATTTTCTCTTCGTAGTATTCATTGCATGAGATTTTTTATTTCCTTTTATTGTTTTTTTTTTTGTAATAAAACAAAATTTAGACATTAATTTTTCTCCATTACACATTAAATTATTTTTTTATAAAAATATATCTTATTTGCAATTAAAGATTGTTTATATATATTATCATATTTTATATAACCAGAAACAATAATAATATTATTTACATATAAAAAATCAGAATAATTAAGATAAATATCTTTAAATATAATAACATCAATACATGAAGAATAATCATCTATATTACATATACATATACGATTATTATTTTTAGTAAATAAAAATTTAATATTATTTATAATTCCAAAAACATTAACTATTTTTCTTTTACTAATTAAAAATAAATCTTTTATTTTTGATAAATTAAAAAATTTTTTATATATATTAGAAATATATTTATTTATAGGATGATCTTTAATATAAAAACCTAATACTTCTTTTTCTTTAATTAAAAAATAATTTTTATTTAAATTACTTTTATTAACAAAAAAATCATAAATATTTTCTTTTTTATTATTATTACTTATATTATTAAATATACTTAATTGTTTTGTTTTTAATAATCTAATCTTAGATTCAACATATTTTATTATATTATATAAAGAAGAAATTAAAATAGATCTTTTTATTTTAAATAAATCAAAACATCCAGAAAAAATTAATTTTTCTAAAACACTTTTATTTACTTTATTAGAGTATGTTAAAAAACAAAAATCTACAAAACTTTTAAATTTTTTATTTTCATTTCTCTTTTCAATAATAAAATCAATAGAAGATTTACCTAAACCTTTTATTGCACCAAGTCCATATATAATTTCACCTAAATAACTAACACTAAAATAATAAAAACTTTTATTTATATTTGGATATATAATTTTTATACCTTTTTTTTTAGATTCATTTAAAATTGATAAAATTTTTTTATTATTATCAATATCTGAATTCATAACAGAACAAAAAAATTCAGATGAATAATTCGATTTTAACCATAAAGTTTGATATGCTATAAAAGAATAAGAAACAGAATGTGATTTATTAAAACCATAATGAGAAAATTTTTCCATTAAAGAAAATATTTTTAAAGATAATTTAACATTTATACCTAATTTTAAAGATCCTTTCTTAAAAATTTTTCTATGTTCTTTCATTTCTTTTTCTTTTTTTTTACACATGGCTATTCTTAACATATCTGCTGATTCAAGACTATAATTACCTAAAACTCTAGCTATTTCCATTACTTGTTCTTGATACAAAATAATACCATAAGTACTATTTAAAATTGGTTTTAATAACATATGTTGCCATTTTAAATCAGGATAATATATAGGTTCTTTTCCTTTTTTTCTATTAATGAAATTATCAACCATACCTGACTGTAAAGGACCTGGTCTAAATAAAGCTAATAATGCTATTATATCTTCAAAACAATCAGGTTCTAATTTTTTTATTAAATCCTTCATACCTCTTGATTCTAATTGAAAAACAGCTGTTGTATCAGCTTTTTTTAATAAATAAAAACTTTTTATATCATTTAAAGGTATATTATTTATGTTTATTTTTTTTTTTTTTATTTTTGAATTAATAATATTTATAGTATTATTAATAACAGTTAATGTTCTTAATCCTAAAAGATCAAATTTTACTAATCCAATAAAATCAATATCATTTTTATCAAATTGAGTAACTAAATTATTACTATTATAATCATAATAAATAGGACAATATTCTATAATATTCTTTGATGATATAACAATTCCACCAGCATGTTTTCCTATTCCTTTAATTATTCCCTCTAAATTTTTAGAAATATTTATTAAATATTTAACTTCATTATCAGAATCATATAAATATTTTAATTTTTTTTCAATTTTTAATGCTTTTTCTAAACTAATTCCAAAATCAAATGGTATTAGTTTAGCAATATTATCAACAAAATAATAAGGATATCCTAAAACTCTACCAACATCTCTAATAACAGATTTTGCTGTCATTGTATTAAAAGTAACAATTTGTGCTACAGAAAATTTACCATATAATTTTTCTATATGAAAAATAACTTCATCTCTTCTTTCCATACAAAAATCTATATCAAAATCAGGCATAGATATTCTTTTAGGATTTAAAAATCTTTCAAATAATAAATTAAATTTCAATGGATCAATATTTGTTATTCCTAAAACAAAAGCAACTAAAGATCCTGCTCCTGAACCTCTACCTGGTCCAACAGGAATTTTATTTTTTTTTGCCCATGAAACAAATTCCATAACTATCAAAAAATAATCAGGAAAACCCATATTATTAATAATTTTTAGTTCATAATTTAATCTATCTAAATATTTTTTTTTTATACTTTTATAAAAAAAACACATTGTTTTTATTTTATTAAAAACAACAAATTTTAAATATTCTTTAGAAGAATAAAAATTAACAGGAATATTAAATTTGGGTATAAATGAATATTTTTTTTCTATTGAAAAATTACACATTTTAGAAATTTCTACTGTATTAACTAATACTTCTGATATATCTTTAAATAAAAAAAACATTTCTTCTTCACTTTTTAAATATTGTTCTTTCGTATAATTATTTATTTTTCTAAATTTTTTTAATGAACAACCATGATATATAGAAGATCTTATTTCATGATAAAAAAAATCTTCTTTCTTAATAAAAAGAACTTTATTAGTTGCAACAATAGGTACTTTTGTTATTAAAGATAAATTTATAGCAAAATTTATGTATTTATCTTCATTATTATTACCAATACGAGAAATTTGAAAATATATTCTATTAAATAATATTTTTTTCCAAAATAAAATAATTTCTTTAACCAAAGATAAATCATTAAAAAAAATAAATCTTCCTATATCACTATTATGCTCTACTGGAAATAAAAAAATTAATCCTTTATTTATTTCTAATAATACTTTAAAACTAACACACAAAACATTTTTTAAACTATATAAATAAGCTTTAGAAATTAATTTAACTAAATTTTTATATCCTATATTATTCTTTACTAATATAGTAACAGGATATATATTTTTTTTAATATCTTTATAATAATAAAAAATATCAGCACCAATTATAGGTTTAATTCCATATAAATATGAAGTATTAATAAATTTTATAACTGCAGAAAGACTAAAATAATCAGTTATAGCAACAGAAGGCATATTCATTTTACTAATATTTTTTATTAGATCATCTACCTTACATAAACCATTTTTTATAGAAAAATCACTATGAACATTTAAATGAATAAATTTAGGATAAAACATTTTTTATGAAAAAAAATAATAAATAATTTTATTATTATTAATTAATTAAAACTGTTTAATTTTTTTATTATTACTTTTGTAATATCAACTATATTTTTATCATGAAAAATAATACTATTTATATCTAAAACTAAATTATACTTATTTTTTTTTGAAAATAAAATTAAAATTTTTTTTATTTTGTAAAATATTTTATTATGTATATTTATAATTTCTTTATTATATTTTAATTCCATAAAACGAATATCATTATATAATTTACTTTTTATATAATTTAAATTACTTCTAATAAACTTTAATTTTTTATTATCAATAAATTTAAATTTATTTTTCAAAAATTTTTCTTCTTTAATTATTTTATTTATAATTTTATTAAAATTAAAATAATTTAAATTTATATCAATATTAATTTTTTTAATAAAATTTTTATACTCTATTGAATTTTTAAATATTAAATCAATATCTAAAAAAGCTATTTTATTAGAACTAAAAATAGAAAAACAAAATAAAAAATAAAAAAAACAAAACCAAAATAAAAATTTTTTCATAAAAAAATCCTTATAAATAAAAAATTTTTATATATAATAAAATATAACAACAAACATTATAAATAAATTATTTATTTTTTTTTATATCAAAAAAAATAATTATTTTTTTTATAAATAATTTTTTATAAAAAATAAAAATTTTTAAAGATTCATTTTCATTATTTATTAATAACTTTTTTAATTTTTCAATAAAAATAAAAAAATAATTAAAATTAATAATTGAATTTTTATTAATTAATTTAAATAATTTTTTTTTATTAAAAAATTTATTTTTATAATAAATAAAATTTATATATGAAATTTTATATTTACATCCTTTAAAAAAAAAAATATTAATAATAATATTATTATCATTCAATAATGAAATATTAATTTTTTTAATACTAAAATCTAAAAATCCATTTTTAAAATAAATATTTTTTATTTTATTTATTTTAAATAAATAATTTTTTTTATTTAAAAAAAAATTAGTTTTTGATAAAAATTTAATAATAATATTTTTATCAAATTTATTTAAATTAAATAAATTAATTTTTTTTATATTAAAATAATTATTTTCATTAAAAAAAATTTTTAAAACATAAAAATGATTTTTAATTTTAATTTTAGAAATTTTTATTCTAGAATAATATTTTAATTTTTTTTTATATTTAAATAAAATATATTTAATAAAATTAAATAAATTATTTTCATAAATATAATAACCATTTCAAATATAAAAAAAATTACAAATATTAAATAAAAAATTTTTATTAAATAAATTATTACCATAAAAAAAAATTTTATAAAAAAAAATTTTTTCATATAAATAAATATGTAATTTATTATTAATATTTTTAACTTTTATATTTATAAAATTATTTGTATTAAATAAAAATTTAATTAATATTTTAATATTTTTTTTATAAATAATTTTTCCTAATTTATTTTTAATAATATATAAATAATATTTAGATTTAATCCTATTAGAATTATTTATTTCTATATCTTTTAAATAAAAAAAATTTTTATCTTTACAATATGAATTTATACAAAATAAAAAAATAAATAAAAATAAAAATAAATTTTTCATTTTAAAAATTAATATTATAATTTTCCAAATTTTCTTTTTCTTTTAGAAAAATTATCTAAAACAAATAAAAAATCACAAATACTAAAATCAGGCCATAATTTATCAAAAAAAAATAATTCAGAATAAGCAATTTGCCATAATAAAAAATTACTAATTCTTTTTTCTCCTCCTGTTCTTATAACTAAATCAACAGGTGATAATTTACCTAAACATAAATTATTTGTAATAAATTTTTCATTTAATTCATTTAAATTAATTAAATTATTTTTAATTTTATAAAAAATATTTCTTATAAAATTAACTATATCCCATCTTCCTCCATAATTTATTGCTATATTTAATTTTAAACCTAAATTATTCTTAGTAATTAATTCTATATTTAAAATATCATTATATAAAAAATTAGGTAATCTATTTCTATCACCAATAATATTAACACATACTTTTTTTTTATTTAAAAAAAAAGAATATTTTTTTAATACTAAAGAAAATAATTTCATTAAATTATAAACTTCATTATATGGCCTATTCCAATTTTCAGTACTAAATGCATATAAAGTTAATATATTTATATTATAATTAATAGAAAAATTAATAATCTTAGTAATATTTTTTACTCCTTTTTTATGACCATAAAATCTAGGTTTATTTCTTAAATTAGCCCATCTACCATTACCATCCATAATAATTGCAATATGATTAGGTATTTTTTTATTACATAAAAATTTCATTCATTAAATTTTATTTACTAAAAATTAAAAAAATCTAAATAATTTCTTTTTTTTTATTTAAAAAAATATTATTTATTATTTTTATATTAAAATCAGTTATTTTTTGTAATTTTTTAAAAAAATATTTTTCTTCTTCAATACTTAATTTTTTATTTTTTAAATTCTTTTTAATTTTAGATTTAAATATTTTTCTAATATTTCTTATATAAATTTTTCCTAATTCCAATTCACTTTTTAATAATTTAATAATTTTTATTTTTTTTTCTTCAGTTAAAGGAGGTACTCTAATTAATAAATCATTATTTTCTATTATAGGATATAAATCTATATTTTCTGATAATATTTTTCTTTCTACAGATTTTATAATATTTTTATTTTTATCAAATAAAGAAATTCTTAATGTTGAATTATTTTCTACCAATATTCTTGAAATATTAGATAATAAACAATTTTTACCATAATAATTTATTTTTAAATTAGAAATAATGCCAATATCAATACGATTTGTCCTAAATTTATTTATCTTTTTTTTAAAAGAAATAACTATATTATCCATTTTATTTGACAAATCTTTTTCATATAAATCTAAAATATTATTCATAAAAAAACCATAAATTATATATATTAAAAAAAAATAAAAATTAATCATCTAAAAAACTACGTAAAATTTCAGATCTACTTGGATGACGTAATTTACGTAAAGCTTTAGCTTCTATCTGCCTAATTCGTTCTCTTGTAACATCAAATTGTTTTCCAACTTCTTCAAGAGTATGATCACTACTCATATCTATACCAAAACGCATACGTAAAACCTTTGCTTCACGAGGTGTTAAACTAGACAAAATATCATTAGTTACTGCTCTTAAACTTTCAGTTGTTGCTGAATCAAGTGGTAATTCTAAAGAAGAATCTTCAATAAAATCACCTAAATGTAAATCTTCATCTTCACCTACAGGTGTTTCCATTGAAATTGGTTCTTTTGCTATTTTTAATACTTTTCTTATTTTCTCTTCAGACATAAATAAACGATCAGAAAGTTCTTCAGGAGTAGGTTCTCTTCCAATTTCTTGTAATATCTGTCTTGAAACTCTATTCAATTTATTAATAGTTTCAATCATATGTACAGGAATTCTTATAGTACGAGCTTGATCAGCAATAGATCTTGTAATTGCCTGACGTATCCACCAAGTAGCATATGTAGAAAATTTATAACCTCTTCTATATTCAAATTTATCTACAGCTTTCATCAAACCTATATTACCTTCTTGAATTAAATCTAAAAATTGCAAACCTCTATTAGTATATTTTTTAGCTATTGATATTACTAATCTTAAATTAGCTTCAACCATCTCTTTTTTTGCTTTTTGTGATTTTATTTCACCTTCTATTATATTTTTATATATTTTTCTTATTTTAAAAATAGATAAATTAGTCTTTTTTTCAATAAAAAATAATTTTTTTAATTTATATTTCAATATATTTAAATATTTTTCTATATTTTTTGACCAAAAATATTTTTTAAAATCAATAACTTTTAATAACCATTCATCATTTGTACCATAAAAATTAAAAAATTTTAAAAATATTTCTAATGGCATTAAACATTTATTTACACAAAAATCCATAATATCATTTTCATAATCACATATTTTTTTTATAATAGATTTAACTTTAAAAACTAAATAATCAAATTGTTTTTTAACTAACTTAAATTTCATAAAAATATCAATTAATTTATTTCTTTCTTTTTTAGTTTTTATATTATTAAAACCATATTTATCTATAAATTTAATTAATAATAAATACTGATTACGCAATTTATAAAAATTATTTTTTGCTAAATTTGAATCAATAAAATTATCATTTAAATATGAATTATCATATAAATTACATAAATATTTATTCTTTAATGAATTATAATTATTAACTTTATTATCTATAAAACCAACAATTAAATCACATAAACGTAATTTACCTTTTTCAACTAGATCATATTGTTCTAATAAATAATTTATTGATATAAAAATTTTTGATAAAGAAAATTTAACTTGATAAATACCATCTTCTATACGTTTAGCTATATTTATTTCATCTTCTCTACTTAATAAATCAACATTACCCATTTCCCTCATATACATTCTTACCGGATCATTTGTTCTATTTATATCTGATTCTGCTTTAGATAAAACATGAGCAGCAGCTTCTGCAGCATCATATTCATCTGTACTAACTGTACTTTCATTAATAATTAATTCATCTAATTCAGGAGCTTCTTCTACAACAGGTATACCAAGATCACTAATCATTTTAATAATTACATCTATTTTATTTAACTCTATCTTATCCAATGATAAATAATCATGAACTTGTGCATAAGTTATATAACCTTGTTCTTTACCTTTAGAAACTAATAATTTTAACTGTATTTTAGGATTTTGTTCCATAATAACAACCATACATAAAGTTTTATTAAATAATTAATATTTATTTTTTTAAATTTTTTAATTTAATAAGATTCCAAAAAATTATTTTTTCCTTTTTACTTAAACCCATTATTTGTTCTTTTTTTATCATAATATCCAATTTTCTATTAATAATAATAATTTTTAATTTATTTAAAAAATCTACAAAAACAATATTTATATTTACATTTTCATTATAAAAATCACAAAATTTACACAATCTTAATATATTTAAATAATATTTAACTTTATAATTAACACAACTATTAATAATATCATTAGTAGAAATATTTTTTTCATACATACATATTTTTACTATATTCAAAAACAAACATAAACCATAAATAATTTTTTTTTCTGAAAATAAAGGATCATATAAATTTACTAATCTAGATAAATAAGGTTTCTTTATTAAAAAAAAAATTAAATATCTTAATATTAAAAATTTTTTTTTTATTATTTTTTTTTTATTTATATTTAAATTTATTGTTTTCTCTAAAATTCTTTCATCAAATAAACCAATAATTCTACTTAATTTTTTACGAAGAAAAATTCTTATTAATGGTGATTCTATTTTATAAATATATGGTAATAAATTATTTGCAAATTTAATTTTATTCTCATAAGTATTTACATTTATTCCTATTGACATTATTTTAAAAAAATAATCAAAAAAAGAAATTGATGATTTTATTATTTTTTCAAAAAATTTTTTTCCTTTTTTTCTAATTATAGAATCTGGATCTTCTCCTTTTGGTAAAAACATAAAATAAAAATTTTTACCTTCACTTACATATGGAAAAAGAATATTTATTGTTCTTTTTAAAGATATTAATCCTGATTCATCTCCATCATAACAAAAAATAATATTATCTGTATAATTAAATAAAATTTTTATTTGTTCATTACTTATTGATGAACCTAATAAACCAACAACATATTTAATTTTAAATTGATTTAAAATAATCACATCAATATAACCTTCAACAACAATAATTCTATTTAATTTATAATTATCTTTTTTTATATAACATAAACCATATAAACAACATTTTTTAGAAAAAAAAATATTATTTGAAGAATTTATATATTTAAAATTATATAAATTATTTATAGATCTTCCACCAAAAGCTACAACCCTTTTTTTTATATCAAAAATAGGAAAAATAATTCTATTATTTAATTTATCAAAAATAAAATTATATTTATTTTTACCTAAAATACCTATATTTACCAAAAAATCTAATTCTTTTTTTTTATAATATTTAATAAATCTATTAAAAAAAAAACTACAAGAAAAACCAATAGAAAATTTTTTTATACTTTTTAAATTTAATCCTCTTTTTAATAAATAATCTAAAATTAATTTTTTTTTTTTATTAAATAAAGAAAAAAAATATACTTTATTCATATTATTCATAAATTTATAAAAAATATATTTTTTCTTTTTAAATAAATAAAAATTATAATTATAATTTTTTTTATAAATTATTTTTTTACAATTTAAATACGATAATTCTTTAATACTTTCAATAAAAGTTAATTTATGATAATTCATTAAAAAATCAATAATATTTCCATGTACTTTACATCCAAAACAATAATAAAAATTTTCTGTTTTATTAACTGTAAAAGAAGGATTTTTTTCATTATGAAAAGGACAAAAACCTTTATATATATTACCAACTTTTTTTAAATTAATATCATATGAAATAACTTTTACTATATCACTTGAAGATATTAAATTTAATATAAAAGTATTAGATATAAATCTAACCATATATTTATAATAATTATTATATAAAATAAAAATAATATATTAATTAATATCTATATGATTTTTTTATATTTTCCCTAGAAATTTTTTTTGCATATCTTTTTATTGCTGATGCTTTAGCTTTTTTTCTTTGTATTGTTGGTTTTTCATAAAATTCTCTTCTTCTTATTTCAGCTAATATTCCTGACTTTTCACAAGATCTTTTAAATCTACGCAAAGCAACATCAAAAGGTTCATTTTCTCTAACTTTTATAATTGGCATAAAAATAAACTCCATAATAAAAAAATTATTGATTTTTATCATTATAATAAAAAAATAATTAAATATTTTTATAAAAATTTTATATTAATAAAATATATATTATTATATAATAAAAAGAAAAAAAAAAAAAATGATGATACTTGGAATAGAAACATCTTGTGATGAAACATGTATAAGTATATATAACAACAAAAAAGGAATAATATTAAATAAAATAATTAGTCAAATAAAAATACATAAAAAATATGGAGGTATAGTTCCAACTATTGCATCTAAATATCATTCAAAAAATTTAATATATTTATTAAAAAAATATATAGATTTTTATAAAATAAATTATATTGCATATACTTATGGTCCTGGTTTATCAACATCATTAATTATAGGTGCATCTGCTGCTATTACTTTATCATTTTTATATAACATTCCATCTGTTGCAATAAATCATATAGAAGGACATATTATGTCTATAATGTTAAATAAAAAAAAACCAAAATTTCCTTTTTTATGTTTATTAACATCAGGTGCAAATACTTATTTAATTATTGTATTAAAATATTTTAAATATAAGATTTTAGGAAAATCAATAGATAATTCAGCTGGAGAGGTTTTTGATAAAATATCTTATATGATTGGTTTAAAATATCCAAATGGTAAAACACTTTCAAAAATAGCTAAAAATGGAAAAAAAATATTTAATTTTCCAAGACCAATGATAAAAAAAAATAATTTTAATTTCAGTTTTTCTGGATTAATAACATATACAAAAAATATTTTAAAAAATATAAAAAATATAAACAAAGAAATAAAAAGTAATATATGTTTTTCTGTAGAAGATGCAATAACTGATGTATTAGTAATAAAAACAAAAAAAGCATTACAAAAATTAAAAATTAATGATTTAGCTGTTGTTGGTGGAGTAAGTTGTAATATAGTTTTAAGAAAAAAAATAAACAAAATGGTTAAATGTTTAAAAAAAAAATCTTTTTATACAAAAAAAGAATTATGTACCGATAATGCAGCAATGATAGCTTTAACAGGATTTTTTAAATTAAAAGAAAAAAATTTTGATATAAAAAAAAATTTAGAAATAAAAGTAAAACCTAAAATAAAATTTATAAAATAAAATTTTTTTTTAATAAAAAATAATTTATATTATTTAATCTTATATTATATATATTTTTTTTTATTTCTATATATGTTTTTCCATATTTAAAGTTAAATTTTATTTTATAAGATATAAAAAAAATATTTAATAAATATTTATCTAATAAATAAAAAATTTTTTTATTATTAATAGGTAATATTTTAATAATTTTTATTATTAACAATAATTTATATACTATTTCTTTTTTTCTCCAAGCATCAATTAAATATAAAATATCTAATAATAATTTATTTATATATATATTTTTTTTTTTATATAAAGTTATATTATATATAACAGTATATATACATTTAAATAATAAAAAAAATCTTTTAGGAATATTTAAACGAAAACAAAAATTTTTTATTTTTTTTAAGTAAAAATCTTTACATATAAAATAATTATTAGATAATATAGTTTCATAAAAAAAAAAACACATACAAATAAAACGTATTTCTATATTTACATTCATATAAACAGCTTTATTAAAAACTATAACAAAAAATTTATATATATTTTTATTAAAAAAAATATTTTTCATTTCTGGAAATAAAATATTTAAAGCATTACATTTATTTAATATAAAAAAATATAATTCAGGATTATCAGATATTAAAGATTTTTCTGTTTCTTTCCATATTCTTTCTGGTTTCAAAAAAAATAATTCATCTGTATTTGATATTTTTTTCATTATAAATAAAGTACTATTATGAATAGTAAAATTTAATCTAAATAAAAAAGAAAAAAAACGAGCTACTCTTAATATTCTTAATGGATCTTCAAAAAATGAATAAGAAATATGTCTTATTATTCTTCTTCTTATATCTTTTATTCCATTAAATGGATCATAATAAATACCTTTACTATCAATAGCTATAGCATTTATTGTTAAATCTCTACGATACAAATCTTCTTTTAAAGATATTTTTTCAGAAAAATTACAAAAAAAACCTTTATATCCTTTTCCTTTTTTCCTTTCAGTACGAGCTAATGAATATTCTTCTTTTGTCAAAGGATGTAGAAATACAGGAAAATCATTTCCTACTGGTATAAAACCCATATTCAACATTTTTTTATATGAACAACCAACAACAACCCAATCTTTATCTTTAATTTTTAAACCTAATAAACTATCTCTTACTGCACCACCAACAAGATAAATTTTCATTTTTATATAAAAAATTTAAAAAATTTTACTAAATATTTCTTTATCTATTAAATTATTTTCAATTTCTCTTAAAGCCAATATAGTTGGTTTATCATTTTTTTTGTTATTTAATAAAGATTCTTTAGAATAAACCTGTATTTGTCTTGCACGAAAAGAAGCAATTAAAACTAAATCAAATCTATTACCTATTTTTTCAACAGCTTTTTGAACAGTTAAACGAGCCATAATTTTGATTTAAATTAAATTATTTATATTTTTTATTTTTATATACAAATTTTTATATTTTGATATTTTATGATTTAATAATGGTTTATTTAAACTACTCCAAGTTAATTTTGTATTTAAATATTTTTCTATTTTTAAAGATATATCAGGAATAACAGGAGATAAATAAATAGATATTACACGAAAAATATTTATTATAGTTGAACAAAATTCATGTAATTGCAATTTTTTATTAGCTTTCTCTATATTATAAATATACCAAGGTTTATAATCATTAATATATTTATTAACTATAAATATTAATTTATTTATTTCTATTAAAGCTTTACAATAATCAAATTTTAAAAATAAATTACTTATTTTATCAGATTTTTTTACAAAAAATAAATAAAAATAATAATCATATAATTTATTTGATAATATTCCATTATATTTTATCTCTATAAATTTTGAAATTCTGGATGGAATATTAACAAAATTATTTACAATATCTGAATTAATTTTATTTATAAAATCAGAAATACAAAAATTTATATCATCATATTTATATGATAATTTTGTAGCAAAATAATATCTTAAACTATCAGAATCAAAATAATTTAACCATTTATCCACCGTTATAAAATTATTTTTAGATTTTGACATTTTATAACCATCAAAAAGTACATGTCCATGAACAATTAAACCTGTGGGTTTTCTATAATTAAAAATATGTAATATAACAGGCCAAATTAATCCATGAAAATAAAGTATATCTTTACCTAAAAAATTATATACATCATAAGAACTATTTACTTTCCAATAATCATTAAAAACAAATATTTTTTTTTTTCTACAAAAAAAATAAAAACTAGATAAATAACACAAAATAGCATCTAACCAAACATAAAAATATTTATTTTTTATATATTTATCTGGTATTTTAAAACCAAAATAAGGTTTATCTCTAGAAATATTCCAATCATTAAAATCATTTTTTAACCAAAATAATAATTGATCCTTTATTAAATAATTTATTTTAGAAAATAAAACCCAATCTTTTAAAATATTTTTAAAAAATGACAAATTAAAAAATAAATGTTCTGTATTAAATAAAATTGGTTTATTAAAAGATAACAAAGAAATTGGATTAATTAAATTATTACTATCATATATTTTTCCACAAATATTACAATTATCACCATATTGATCAATAGAAAAACAAAAAGGACATTTTCCTTTAACTAATCTATCAGGTAAAAACATTTTTTCTTTAATATCATAATATTGAAAAATATTTTTTTTATATAATAGTCCATTTTTTTTTAATTTTCTTAAAAAAAATAAACAAAAAATATAATTTTCTTTACTATGAGTTAAATAATAAAAATCATGTGATATATTAAATTTATTAAAAATATTTTTATGTTCATTATAAACAGAAAATATCATTTTTTCTGGACTTATTTTTAACATTTTTGATTTTAAAAAAATAGGAGTACCATGAGAATCATCAGAACATAAAAAATAAACATTATTACCTAATAATTTATTATATCTAACCCAAATATCAGCTTGAATATGTTCTAAAATATGGCCTATATGTATAGGTCCATTTGCATATGGTAATGCACAATTAACTAATATATTTTTCATAAAAATACATCGGCGAGAGAGGATTTGAACCTCTGACCCACTGGTCCCAAACCAGTTGCGCTACCAAACTGCGCCACTCACCGTATTAAAATTAAAAATAAATATAAAATAAAAAAGGTGGTTAATGGGAATCGAACCCATGACAACTGGAACCACAATCCAGCACTCTACCAACTGAGTTATAACCACCAAAAATTAATTAATATAAAAATTTAGTATAATATATTATTTATATAATTACAATAAAAAATTTTTTAATTAAAATACTAAAAAAAAAATATATTTTTATGGTCTTCTCATCATTTCAAAAAAATCATCATTTGTTTTGGTCATAGATAATTTTTCAATAAGAAATTGCATTGCTTCAACTTCATCCATAGGTTGAATTATTCTTCTTAATATCCATATTTTTTGTAATTCTTCTGGAAGAATTAATAATTCTTCTTTACGAGTTCCTGATCTATTATAATCTATTGCTGGAAAAATTCTTTTTTCTGATATTTTTCTAGATAAATGCAATTCCATATTTCCTGTACCTTTAAATTCTTCATATATAACTTCATCCATTTTTGAACCTGTATCAACAAGAGCTGTTGCTATTATTGTTAAACTACCACCTTCTTCTACATTTCTTGCTGCACCAAAGAATCTTTTAGGACGATGTAATGCATTAGAATCTATACCTCCTGTTAAAATTTTTCCTGAAGTAGGAACTATAGTATTATAAGCACGAGCTAATCTTGTTATAGAATCTAATAATATAATTACATCTTTTTTATGTTCCACTAAACGTTTAGCTTTTTCAATAACCATTTCTGAAACTTGAACATGTCTTAATGCTGGTTCATCGAAAGTAGAAAAAATAACTTCTCCTTTTACTAATCTATACATTTCAGTTACTTCTTCTGGTCTTTCATCAATTAATAAAACAATTAATACACATTCTGGATAATTATAATTAATACTTTTAGCAATATTTTGTAATAATACAGTTTTACCTGCTTTTGGAGGTGCAACTATTAAACCTCTTTGACCTCTACCTATTGGAGCTGATAAATCTAAAACACGAGATGTTAAATCTTCTTTAGAACCATTACCTATTTCCATATATAAACGAGAATTAGCATGTAAAGGTGTCAAATTTTCAAATAATATTTTATTCCTTGAATTATCTGGACAATCATAATTTACTTTATTTACTTTCAATAAAGCAAAATAACGTTCAACTTCTTTTGGTGGTCTTATTTTTCCTGAAATAGTATCTCCAGTACGCAAATTAAATCTACGTATTTGACTTGGAGAAACATATATATCATCTGGACCAGCTAAATATGAACAATCTGAAGATCTTAAAAAACCAAAACCATCTTGTAATATTTCTAAAACACCACTACCAAAAATATCTTCACCACTTTTAGCTTTTCGTTTTAAAATAGAAAAAATTATATCTTGTTTACGCATTCTAGCTAAATTCTCTAATCCTATTTTTTCTCCAAGAAAAACTAATTTAGTAACTGACATATTTTTTAATTCAGTAAGATTCATAATATTTTATTTATCATAAAATACAAAATAAAATTAATTAAATTTTAATTTTTTTAAATTAAAAAATTTTATTAAATCAATCTTACTTGCTAAACCTATTTTTTCTTTCAAAAAAATTCCATCTTTAAATAAAATTAAAGTTGGAACACTTTTTATTTTAAATTTATCTATAATTAATTTGGAATTATCTATATTTATTTTAACAAATTTAATTTTATTATTAAAATCATCATATAAATTATTTAAAATATTTGAAAATGATTTACATGGACCACACCAATTAGCCCAAAAATCTACAAAAACATATCCTTTATAATTAATAACTTCATTATTAAAAGATATATCATCAACATTAATATATTTATCATTCATAAAAACTCCTTAATAATAAAAAAATTTTTTTTTATTAAATAAAAGTAAAAATAAATAAAAAATTAAAAATAAATGTAGATAAAATTATACATATACTATCATAAAATACATATTTAATAAAATATTAAAATTTAATATAAATTTTATTTAATTATATAAAAATAAATAAATATTATTAAAATCTTTAATATATAATATATTAAGTATCAATAAAAGGAGTAAAAATATGATTTCAAGTAAATTTGGTATAGGACAAAAAGTAAGACATAAATTATTAGATTTTTTAGGAGTTATTATTGATGTTGATCCAGAATATTCATTATCAGATAATAATTTTGAAAAATTAATATATAGCGAATCACTAAAAAAAGCTCCTTGGTATCATGTTATTATGGAAGATAATAATGGATATCCAATTCATACATATCTTGCTGAAGCTCAATTATCATGGGAAGTAAATAGAGAAAATATAGAAAAAACATCATTAGATGAATTATCTATTTTGATAATAAAACAATTAAAATCACCTAGATTAAAAAACTAATTTTTTTTATAAAAATGAAAATATTTGGTATAGGAATAGATATTTTAGAAATAAAAAGAATAAAAAAAATATTTATAAATAAAAAAAATATGTTTGCTAAAAAAATATTATCAAAAAATGAAATAATAGAATATAAAAAAAAAAATAATAAAATATATTTTTTAGCAAAAAAATTTACAGCAAAAGAAGCAGTTGTAAAAGCATTAGGAACAGGAATAAGTAATGGTATATATTTTAAAAATATTGAAATATATCATAATAAAAAAGGAAAACCTAAAATAAAATTTTTAAAAAAAACTAAATATTATTTAAAAAAAATAAAATTTAAAAAAATACATATTTCTATAACAGATGAAAAAAAATACGTATTATCTACTGTAATTATAGAAAATTAAAATATTTATTTTTTTAAATAAAGAAAGTAAATATTGTAATAATTTTTTTTTTTATTAAAAAAATGAACAAAATTATAATTAAAGCTAAATATAGATTATTTTTAGGAAAAAAAAACAACAAATTACTTAGATTAAAAAATAAAATTCCTTCAATAATGTATTCAAAAAAAAAAAATATAAAATTATATATAAATAATAAAGATATATATAAAATAAGGGATAAAATAAAAAAAAATATAAAAATAAATATAAAAATAAAAAATAAAAAATTTTTAACTATAATTAAAGATATACAAGAACATCCATTTAAAAAACAAATAATACATATTGATTTTTTTATTATTAAAGAAATTAAAGAAATTAAAGAAATTAAAGAAATTAAAGAAATTAAAGAAATTAAAGAAATTAAAGAAAAATAATATTTTATGGGTTGTACAGGAATCGAACCTGTGACCAATTGATTAAAAGTCAACTGCTCTACCGACTGAGCTAACAACCCATAATATAATTTTATAATATTACAATTAAATATACAATTATTTTTGATAATTATTTATGTTTTTATTTATAAAAAAAATATATGAGTTTTTGTTTAATAAAAGAAAGTATTAAAAATTTAATTTTTAAATATAAATATATAAATTTTTTGGTTGGTTTTAGTGGTGGATTAGATTCAACAGTATTATTATATGCTTTATTTAATATAAAAAAAAAATATAATTATATTAATATAAGAGCTATATATATAAATCATAATATTTCTTATTTATCAAAAAAATGGGAAAAACATTGTATTTATATATGTAAAATTTTGAAAATAAAATTGATAATAGAAAATATTTTTTTTGAAAATAAAAAAAAAAATATTGAGGAAAAATCTAGAAATGTTAGATATTATTTTTATAAAAAAAATTTATTATTTAATGAAGTAATACTTACAGCTCATCATAAAAATGATCAATGTGAATCATTCATTCTTGCTTTAAAGAGAGGTAGTGGTTTAAGAGGTTTATCTGGAATAAAAAAATATTTAAATATTGATAATTTTATAATTATTAGACCTTTTTTAGATATAGAAAAAAAATATATAGAAATTTATGCTAAAAAATATAAATTATTATGGATAAATGATAATAATAATTTAAATTTGAATTTTGATAGAGTTTTTTTGCGTATAAAAATAATACCTGAATTAATTAAAAGATGGGATTTTTTTGTTAATTCTGTAAATAGAAGTGCTAAAATATGTTATAAACAAGAAAAACTTATAAATAAATTGTTAGAAAATAAATATAAATTTATATGTAAAAATAAAGAATTTTTGAATATAAATTCGTTAATTTTTTTAAAAAAAGAAGAAATAATTTTTATATTGAGAAAATGGTTAAGATTTAATAAAAAAAAAATGTTATCTTATAAAAATATAAATTTAATATTAAAAATTTTATATATAAATAAAGAATATATAAGTTTAACATTTAAAAATTTTTCTATACATAAATATAAAAAATATATTTATATTACAAGAAAAATTCCTGTATTAAAAAAAAAAATTTTTTATTGGGATATAAATAAATCCAATTTTTTTGTTTTACCACATAAAATAGGTTTTTTATATATAAAAAATAAAAATAATAAAAAAAAAAACAATATAAATTTAATTAGAAAACCTTATGATAATGAAAAAATATATATAAGATTTCAAGTAAAAGGAAATATAAATATATTAGGAAAAAATAAAAAGAAAGTTAAAAAAATATGGCAAGAGTTAAAAGTTTTTCCTTGGGAAAGAAAAATAACACCTATTATTTATTATAATAATAAACCTATATTATCACCTAATTTATTTAAAACAAAAGAATCAAAATATAAAAAATATTCATATTGGTTTATTTTTTTTAAGAAATAATTTTTTTATTTGTATTTTTCTATTAGAAAATTAAATATATTTTCTTTTTTTATGAAATAAATAAAACTATTTAATCTATCTCTAAATTCTATTAAACCTATAGATAAATTTTTGTTGCTTATAATAAGTAAATTTGGTATTCCTATTAATTCAAAATCGGTAATCATTTTACCAAAATGTAATTTTCTATCATCAAATAAAATATTTATTTTATTTAAATTTAAAAATAAATATATTTCATTGCAAAAATTTAATACATTTTTAAATTGATACATATTTATAGGTATTATTCCTAATTTAAAGTTAGCTATTGATATAGGCCAAATTATACCTCTTTTGTCATGGTAGTTATCAATTATTGCACAAATAATTCTTGTTATACCTATTCCATAACATCCCATTAATATATTTTTATTTTTTTTGCAAAATATATTAGAATATTTATTTTCTAATTTAAAAATATGTGCTACTTCTATAGATTTTTCTATTATTGGAGATATATATTTTTTTTTTTTTATATTATTACTGTAATTTTTGCATATATCAAAAAAATTGTTAATTTTTATATCTCTAAAAAGATTAACATTTATTTTTAATTTATTTTTTTTATTAGAACCAATAATAAAATTTTTGTATAATATTAATGAATAATCTCCTATTATTTTATATTTTTTATTTATTGGTCCTAAAAATAAACTTTTAATTTTAAATTTTTTATATATTTTTTTTTCATTAAATATTTCTATTTTTTCATATAAAAAAATATTTTTTATTTTTTTTTTATCTAGTTTTTTTTTTAAAGGTATTAATATATATATATATTTTTTTTTTTTTTTTAATAATATTAAATATGTTTTTATAAAATTATCATAATAATTAAATTTATTTTTTTCATTTATTGATATATATTTACATTTTAAAAGTTTTTTTTTTTTTTTTTGTTTTTTTTTTATTAAATATTTTTTTATTTTTAAAAATGATGAATATTTTAAATATTTATTTTTTTGATAAATTTTTATTTTATTTTCTCCATATTTTGAAATTACATGAAATTCATGTGATTTAGAACCTCCAATATTTCCACAATTTGCTTCTTTATAAAATGAATTTAATCCTATTTTTTTTAAAATATTTTTATAAGATTCTAATATTGAATAATATGTATTATTTAAACATTTTGAATTATTATGAAATGAATAAGCATCTTTCATAATAAATTCTCTTGAACGAATTAATCCATATTTAGGTCTAATTTCATCTCTAAATTTTGTTTGTATTTGATACAATATTTTAGGTATATTATTGATATTATTTTCTTTACATATAAAATTTGTAATTATTTCTTCGTGTGTTGGTGAAAGTATTAATAATTTTTTTTTTCTATCATAAAATTTAAATAATTCATTATATTTAAATATTCTTTTACTTTTTTTTCATAAATAACTAGAACTTATATTTGGTAAAATAATTTCATTTGCACCTAAATTATTCATAGTTTTTCTTATTATTTTTTTTATATTATTTATAATTCGTATACCATTTGGTAATCATATATATATTCCTGATAATGATTTTCTTATTAATCCTCCTCTTATCATAAAATTATAGATTTTATTTTTGTTTTTTTTTGTGTTATTTTTACAGGTAAATAAAGTATATTTTGATGTTTTCATAAAAAACAAAATTTTTTTTTTATAAATTTTTATAAAAATATTTATAATGATTTTTTTAAATTTAAATTTAAATGTTAATTAATTTTACCTAAATAACAACCTCCTAAAAGATGTATATGTAAGTAATCTATTTCTTGTCCTGCATTTTTATTACAATTTATTATAATTCTATATCCTTTTTTGTTTATTTTTTTTTTTTTTGCTATTTTTGATGCTACAAATAATAATTTACCTAATATTAAAAAATTTGATTTATTTATTTTATTTAAGTTTTTTATATATATATTAGGAATAATAATTATATGTATTGGTGCTTTGGGTTTTATATCATAAAAAGCTGATATGTCTTTATCTTTATAAACATAATTTACTTTTATTTCATTTTTTATAATTTTTTGAAATATATTTTCTTTTTTTTTTTTCATATATTATTATATATAATAAATTAAATATTTATTTAAATTAAATTATTAATTATATATAATTATAATATAATATATATTAATAATAATTTATTATTATTAATTTTTTATTTTAGGTCTATAGCTCAGTGGTTAGAGCACACCCCTGATAAGGGTGAGGTCAGTGGTTCAAATCCACTTGGACCTATAATAATTAATAGGGGTATAGTTTAATAGGTAAAATTTTGGTCTCCAAAATCATAGTTGAAGGTTCAAATCCTTCTACCCCTGTTTTTTTTATGGTATTTATATTTTTATAGGTATAAAAATTTTTATTAAAAATCCACCTTTAATACTTTTTCCTATTTTTATTTTTCCTAAATGTTTATTAATTATTTTTTTTACTATATATAAACCTAAACCCATTTTATAATATGATAAATTTTTTTTTTTTATTTTTGGTAATGGTTTAAATAAAAATTTTTTTTCTTTTTTTTTTATTCCTGGTCCATCATCTTCAATTTGAAACCAAATATATATATTTTTTTTTAAACCACTACTTATTTTTATTCATTTTTTACTATAATTAATTGCATTTGTAATAATATTTATTAATGCTCTTTTAATAAGAAAACGATTTATTTTGGTTTTTATTATTTTTTTTTCTAAATTAGTTTCTATTTTTTTTTTTTTTTTTGAAAAAATTTTTATTACTTCGTTTATTAAATTATTTAAATTAGTTTTTTCTAAATTTTTAATTTTTTTTTTTTCTTTTTTTAATGTATTATTTAAATAATAAAGTAATAAATTACAATCTTTAATATCTTTATATATAAATTTTATTAATTTTTTGTTTTTTTTTGAAATATTTTTTTTAATAATTTCTATTAATAATATAAAACGAGTTAAATAATTTCTTATGTCGTGTATTATTGTTGATAATAAAATTTTTTTTTTATATAAAAAATTTTTTATTTTTTTTAAAATATTAAAAATGAAAAAAAATTCTTTATTTTGTGGATAAAAGATAATATTTTTTTTATTAATATTATTAAATTTTATATTTTTTAATGATTTTGTTTCATTAAAAAAAAATTTTATATATATATATATAAAATACCAAAAAATTATTATTATGTAATAAAATATTATTTTTTTATTTTTTTCTTTTAATTTTTTTATTTTTAAAATATAAAAAATATTATAAAATTTTAAAAATTTTAATATATAAAAATTTTTATTTATATAAATACATAATAAATTGTTACATTTTTTTTTTAAATAATTGTATTTATAAAATATTTTTTTTTTATTTAAATATATTTTTATATTATTTAAATAATTTTTTATTTTAAAAGGAATAATTAAATATTTATTTTTTATGTTAAAATAATCCCTAGAAATAAATCCATATATTTTATTTACATAAATAATATTAAAATTCTGTAAACTAGGGATTAATATAAATTTATTTATAATAAAATATAAATAAATAATATTTAAATATATTAATAAATTAAATATAAAAAAAATTCTATTTACTAATTTTCTAGGAAATATATAATTATACATCATAATTATTTTTTATATTATATTCCATCAGGAATAAAAACATAACCTAAACCCCAAATTGTTTGTATATATCTAGGATGAATTGGGTCTTCTTCTAATACACGACGTAATCTAGATATTTGTACATCGATAGAGCGTTCCATTGCACTATATTTTCTTCCTCTTGCTAAATTCATTAATTTATCTCTAGATAATGGTTTTTTAGCATTAATTACTAATGTTTTTAGAACAGCGAATTCACCACTAGTTAATGGAATTAAGTTATTATTTTTAAACATTTCTCTTGTTGCTAAATTTAATTTAAATTTTCCAAATTTTATTATTATTTCTTTTTTTGAAGGAGCACCAGGAAGTTCATTGTATTGTCTTCTTAAAACGGCTCTTATGCGAGCTAATAGTTCTCTAGGGTTGAAAGGTTTTGATATATAGTCGTCTGCACCAATTTCTAAACCTAATATACGGTCTATTTCTTCTCCTTTAGCTGTAATAATAATTATTGAAATAAAATTATTTTTATTTCTTAATTTTCTACATAAAGATAATCCATCTTCATCAGGTAATATTAAATCTAAAATTATTAAATTAAATGATTCTCTTATTAAGATTCTTTTCATTTGTTTAGCATTAGAAACACTTCTTACATAAAATTTATGTTCATTTAAATAACGTTCTAATAGAGATCTTAATCTTATATCATCATCAACAATTAAAATTTTATAATTTTCTTTCATATATAAAAATATCCTATTTTTTATTATTTGAAAATAATATAAATAAATATTTATATTTTTAAAATTATATAAAATAATTAATGTTTAAAATGTTTTTTTATGTAAAAATATATCTTTTTTATAAAATTATTTATATATATATTTTTTTATAAAAATTTTTATTATAATTTATTGACAAAATATATTTAAAAATATTAAAATTTTATTTTGATTATTAAATAATAAATATAAATTTTAATATATATGTGTAAAAAAAAAAAAGATAATTTATTAAAAAAAATTATTGTTTTTGTAAAAAGTAATATTGTACCTTTATTAAAAAAACATAAAGGAAATATAAAAATAATTGGTATAAATGAAAATAATTTTTTATTAGTAAAATTAACAGGAAGATGTAGTTTTTGTATATTATCAAAATATACTTTAAAAAATTTAATAGAAAAAAAAATTGTTAATGTTTTTAAAAAAATAAAAGGTTTATTGTTAGTTAATTAATTTTATTTTCTACAAATATAAGATTTATATCTTGTATCTATTTTTATAAAATCTCCTTTTTTTATAAAGAAAGGAACTTTTATTTTTAAATTTTTATTTAATAATGCTATTTTTATATTATTACTTAATAATAATGATGTTGATTTAACTTTTCTATATATAAAAATAGGAATATCTATATTTATTGGTTTTTTATTTCAAAAAATTATATTATATTCATCTCCTTCTTGTAACCAATATTTGTTTTTTTTTATAGAATTATATTCTATTAAAATTTGTTTAAAATTTTTTTTATTTAAAAAAAACCAAGTTTTTTTATCATTATATATATATATATATTTATATTTAAATATATTTGCTTTTTTTATATTTTCATTATATTTAAATGTTTTTTCTATTAATTTTTGTGTTATTAAATTTCTTATTTTTGTTCTTATAAATGGTTGTCCTTTTCCTGGTTTAATAAAATCTACATATTCAATATTATATGGTTTATTAAAATAAATAATTTTATTATTTATAAAAAATATATTTTTAATTTTCATATTTAATTTTTTGATTTTTTTTTTAATAAATAGAATAAAAATATATAAATAAAATTTAATTGTAAAATAAAATTGTATATACTATTTATATTAACATTAATTTAATTTAAATTTATAATAAAAATGAAATATTATATAGAAAATAATTTAAATTCATATATAAATTATGATTGTATATTTGTTGGTTTATTTGATGAAAAATTCTTAACATTAAAAGATTTTATTGATGATAGTATTTTATATAAAGAAAAAAAAAAGTATTTTTTTAATGGAGAATATAATAATTTTATTTTAATTAAAGATTCATATTCAGAAAAAAAAATAGATATAATTGTTATTGGTTTTGGTAATATTGTTAAATTAAATGAAATAAAATATATAAATATAATTAATAATTGTTTTAATATTATAAAAAAAAATAAATATATAAAAATATTATTTTCTTTACATAATATAAAAATAAATAATAGAAATTTAGAGTGGAATATAAATATATTAATTCAAACTTTTGAAAAATTAAATTATAGTTTTGATTTATTTAAATCTAAAAAAAAGGAAAAAAAAGATATTAATATATTTTTTTATGTTAAAAAAGAACAAAATGATTTTTTTATTTCAAATATAAAAAAATATTTAATTATTTCTAAAGGTATAGAAAAATCTAAAAATTTAAGTAATACTCCTTCTAATATATGTACACCTTTATATATATCAGAAAAAATAAGAAAAATTTTTATTGATAAAAAAATTGATTTATTGTTTATAACAGAAAAAATTATGAAAAATAAAGGAATGAATGCTTTTTTATCTGTTGGAAAAGGATCAAAAAATAAATCTATAATGTCTATTATTAATTATAATAATAGTTTAGATAATAATAGTAAACCTATTGTTTTGATAGGAAAAGGATTAACATTTGATTCTGGTGGTATTTCTATAAAACCATCTATGAATATGCATGAAATGAAATTTGATATGGCTGGTGCTTCTGTTATATATGGTGTAATGTATATTTTATTTAAATTAAATATAAAATTGCATGTTATTGGTGTTTTAGCTTGTGCTGAAAATATGTTAGATAAAAATTCAGTTAAACCTGGAGATGTTGTAAAAACTTTATCAGGAAAAACAGTAGAAATAATAAATACTGATGCTGAAGGAAGATTAGTATTATGTGATGTTTTGACATATATAAGTAAATATAATCCATCTATTATTATAGATGTAGCTACTTTAACTGGAGCTTGTGTTTCAGCTTTAGGAAAAGATATAAGTGGTTTATTATCTAATAATAGTAATTTAAGTAAATATTTATTAAAAAGTAGTATAAATTCAATGGATTATTTATGGGAATTACCTTTGTATAAAAAATATAAAGAACATTTAAAATCTAATATAGCTGATTATGCTAATTGTGGTGATAAAAATTATGCTGGTACAATAACATCTGCTTTATTTTTGTCTTTTTTTATTAAAAAATATAAATGGGCTCATATTGATATAGCTGGAACAGCTTATGATAGTAATGGAGCAACAGGAAGACCTATAAATTTATTAGTTGATTTTATAATAAATTATTATAAAAATAAATATGATTATAAATAAAATATATAATTTAATAAAATTAGAAAGGAAAATATATAATATTTGGGAAAAAAATTTTTTATTTTATCCAAATTTAAATAAAAAAAAAGAAAAAAGTTATTCTATAATAATGCCTCCTCCAAATATAACAGGTAATTTACATATAGGACATGCTTTTCAACAAACTATTATGGATATAATAGCTAGATATAAAAGAATGATTGGTAAAAATGTATTATGGGTTATGGGAACTGATCATGCTGGAATTGCAACACAAATTATTGTTGAAAATTATATAAGAAATGAAAAATGTAAAAATTATTATTCTGATTTTTATTTGATAAAACAAATTTATAATTGAAAAAAAAAATATGAAAGTAATATAAATGAACAAACTAGAATTTTAGGTAGTTCTGTAAATTGGTTAAAAACTAATTTTTCTTTAGATAAAAATTTTTCTTATGCAGTTAATACTGCTTTTATATCATTATATAATGATAATTATATATATAAAGATAATAAAATAGTTTATTTAGATAAAAAAATAAAAACATTTTTATCTGATATAGAAGTTGATATTAAAAAAAAAAATGGTAAAAGATGGTATATAAAATATCCTATTTTAGATAGTAAAAATAATGAATTTATAATAGTTTGTACAACAAGACCAGAAACAATATTAGGTGATGTTGCTTTAGCTGTTAATCCAAATGATAAAAGATATATAAATTTTATAAATAAAAAAGTATTAAATCCTTTAAATAATAATGTAATTAGTATTATATGTGATAATTTTGTTAATCCTAATAAAGGTTCTGGATGTGTAAGAATAACTCCAGCTAATGATTTTAATGATTTTAAAATAGCTAAAAATAATAAATTAAATATAATTAATTTTTTAAATTTAGATGGTACTATAAAAGAAAAGTCTGAATTATATAATTTTAATGGAGAAAATATTAGTAAAAATAAAAATTTATTAAATCCGTTATATTTAATAAAAAAGGATATAAGAAAAGCAAAATATTTAATAATAGAATTATTATATAAAAATAATTATATATATAAAACTGAAAATTGTTTAGTTAATATTCCTTTTAGTAATAGAACAAATTCAATTGTTGAACCATTATTAACTAATCAATGGTTTTTAAGATCAAAAAATTTATTTAATAAAGTTATATATTGTATTAAAAAAAAAAAAATTAAAATTTATCCTAAAAAATATATAAATTTATTTTTTAATTGGATGGAAAATGTAGAAGATTGGTGTATATCAAGACAAATAATATGGGGTCATAGATTTCCTGTTTGGTATTATGAAAAAAAAGATATATTTGTTGGATATAATAAAAAATATATATCAGAAAAATATAAATTAAATATTTTAAAGTTGAAAAGAGATAAAAATGTATTAGATACTTGGTTTTCTTCTTCTTTATGGCCTTTTGTTTCATTAGGATGGCCTAAAAAATCTATAGATTTTAATATTTTTTATCCTATAGATTTAGTAGTTAGTGGTTTTGATATAATATTTTATTGGATATCTCGTATGATAATGATGTCTTTATATTTAACATCAAAAATTCCTTTTAAAAAGATATTTATTACAGGTTTAATTAGAGATAAAAATAATAAAAAGATGTCAAAATCTATTGGAAATGTTATTGATCCAATAGATGTTATTAAAGGAATATCTTTAAATGATTTAATAAAAAAAAGAACAAATAATTTGATTAAAAGTAATATAAAAGATTTAGTTATAAAAAAAACAAAAATAGAATATCCTAATGGTATAAAATCATATGGAACAGATTCATTACGTTTTGCTTTATCATCTATTTGTACACAGAATAATAATATAAATTTTTCAGAAATAAAATTAAAAGAAAGTTTTTATTTATGTAATAAATTATGGAATGTTTTTAGATATTTATTTTTTACAATAAAAGAAAATATAAAAATTTTTTCTTATAAAAATAAAGTTATTTATTCTTTAGTTGATTTTTGGATTTTAAATGAATTTAATAATTTATTAATTAATTTTCATAAATATATAGGATTTTTTAGATTTGATTTATTATCTAAAAATATTTTTAATTTTATAAAAAGTGAATTTTGTGATTGGTATATTGAATTTAAAAAATTAGAAATAAAAAATAGAGGAAAAAATAATTCATTTATTTTTTTTAATTTAATAAAAGATATTTTAAAATTAGTTCATCCCATATTACCTTTTATTACAGAATATTTTTGGAATAAAATAAAAAAATTAAATATATCTTTTTTAAAAAAATTTGTAATTTTAGAAAAATTTCCTAAAAGATATAATATAAAAAATGAATGTGATTTTTTTATTATTAAATTAATAAAAAAAATAGTTTCTTATATAAGAAAAATTTTAATTAAAATATGTAATAAAAATTATATAATAAGTTTATTAATTTATAATATTTCTTTTTATTATAAAAAAGAATTATTAAAAAATATTTATTTATTTTATTTAATAAAAAAAATAAATAAAATATATATTTATACAAATAATTTTAATAATTTTGAATTTTTTTCAAAACCCCAAAAATTATATAATAATATAAAGTTATGTTATAAGATTAATTATAATAAAAATAAAAAAAGCGAGTAGCGGGATTTGAACCCGCATCTTTAGCTTGGAAGGCTAAAATAATAACCATTATAAAATACTCGCAAAATTTTTTATATTTATTATATTATGATTATGTATGGTGGTGGGAGAAGGATTCGAACCTTCGAAGTCATATGACAACAGATTTACAGTCTGCTCCTTTTAACCACTCAGGAATCCCACCTAAATTTTGCCGGCTACCGGATTTGAACTGGTTACCTACTGATTACAAGTCAGTTGCTCTACCTATTGAGCTAAGCCGGCTTTAATTAATAATTTATTTATGGAGTTAAGCGGATTCGAACCGCTTGCCTTCTGATTGCAAAACAGATGCTCTACCTATTGAGCTATAACCCCTTACTTATATATAATATAATCATTAGTTAAATTATTTTAACTCTTTTTAAAATAAAAATATATATAAATTATATATTTTTTATTAAGAATAAATATTTATTTAATTTATTTATTTTTTCTTGAATTTTAAAATTAAATTTATTTTTTAAAATTTTTTCTAATTTTTTTTTTTTTTTTTTAATATTTTTTTTTTCTAACATATAATTTTTAATTATATTATTAGAGAAAATTATAATAATATTATTGTTAAAAGTAAAAATACCTTTATTTATAAAAAAATAATTATTATTATATTTAATAATATTTATTAAACTGTTTTTTATTAAAAAAATAATAGGAGAGTGATTAGGATATATTTCTATTTCTCCTTTTAAACTAGATATTTTTATTTTATAAGCAAATTCATCTAATAATTTATTATTTTTATTTAAAATAATAATTTGTATTTTTTTTTTATTCATAATTAATTATTTTTTTTTTATTTCGTTTATATCTCCAATCATATAAAATAAATTTTCGTGTATATTATCATATTTTCCTTCTATAATATCTTTAAATCCTTTTATATTTTTTTTTATTGGTACATATTTTCCTGGTAAATTAGTAAAAACTTCACTAACAAAAAAAGGTTGTGATAAAAATTTTTGTATTTTTCTTGCTCTTGAAACTAATAATTTATCATCATCAGATAGTTCATCTATTCCTAAAATAGATATTATATCTTTTAATTCTTTATATTTTTGTAATATTGATTTAACTGATTCAGCAACATAATAATGTTCTTTACCTACTATATTAGGATCTAATTGATTACTACTAGATGTTAATGGATCTACAGCAGGATATATTCCTAAAGATGCTATACTTCTATCTAATACAATTATAGCATCAAGATGGGAAAATGTTGTTATTGCTGAAGGATCAGTAAAATCATCAGCAGGTACATATACAGCTTGTACTGATGTAATTGATCCATTTTTAGTTGAAGAAATACGTTCTTGTAATATTCCCATTTCTTCTGATAATGTTGGTTGATATCCAACTGATGATGGTATTCTTCCTAATATAGCTGAAACTTCTGTTCCAGCTAAAATATATCTATAAATGTTATCTATAAAAAATAATACATCGTAACCATCATCTCTAAATTTTTCAGCTATAGTTATTCCTGTTAAAGCTACTCTAAATCTATTACCAGGTGGTTCATTCATTTGACCATATACTAGTGATACTTTATTTATTACTTTAGATGAGCACATTTCATTATAAAAATCAAATCCTTCTCTTATTCTTTCTCCTACTCCTGTAAAAACAGAATATCCGGAATGTTTTATTGATATATTTCTAATTAATTCCATCATATTTACTGTTTTTCCAACACCAGCACCACCAAATAAACCAATTTTACCTCCTTTTAAAAAAGGACAAATTAAATCAATAACTTTAATACCTGTTTCTAATATTTCTTGTTTAGGTGATAAATCTGTATATTTAGGAGGTTTTCTATGTATACATCTATATTCTTTTGATATAATTTTTTCTTTTCCATCTAATGGTTTTCCTAATACATTAATAATTCTACCTAATAAATTTTTACCTACAGGTATACATATTTTTTTACACAAATCTATAACTTCCATTCCTCTATATAAACCAGAAGTAGAACCCATAGCTATAGTACGTACTATACAATCACCTAATTGTTGTTGTACTTCTAATATAAGGTTAATATTATTTTTTTTTTTTATTTTTAAAGCATTAAATAATTTAGGAATATAATTTTCTTTAAATTCAACATCAATAACAGCACCTAATATTCTAATTATTTTACCTTTATTTTTTTGCATTTTTTTAGATTGTATTTATAGTAGAAACTAATTCTGTTATTTCTTTTGTTATTTCAAATTGACGTCTTTTATTATATAATAAATATAGATTTTTAAATAAATTTTCAGAATTTTTTGAAGCGTTTTTCATTATTTTAATTCTAGAAGAATGTTCTGATACCATTGTATTTAAAATACAATTATATATTTTTGAATTTATATAATTCATTAATAATTTATTAATTAAATATGTTTCTGATTCTTCATATAAATAGTTTATTTTATTATTTTTTTTTGTTTCTATTGGTAATAATTTTTTTATTTTTGGATAAATTTTATTTTTTATTGAAAAATAGTTACCAACAATATATATTTTATGTTTTTTTTTATAAAAATATATTAATTTTTCTATTATATATTTATTTATATTAAATAAAATTTTATTTAGAAATTTTTTTTTTTTTATTATATAATAATTTAAATTTATATTATTAAAATAATTTAAATTTAATATATTTTTTTTTCCTAATAAAAAAAAAAATAATTTTATTATTTAAATAATTCTTATTTTTTATGTGTATATAAATTTTTTTCATTAAATTATAATTTAGATTACCACATAAACCATTATCTGAACATATTATTAAATATAATATTTTTTTTAATTTTTTATTTTTTATAAAATTTTTTAATAAATAATTATTAAATATATTTATTTTTTTTACTATTAAATCTTTTATTAAAGAATAATAAATATTATTATTTAATAATTTATTATATAAATTTTTAAATTTAGATATAGAAATCATTTCCATTGATTTAGTAATTTTATAAATATATTTAATACTATTTATTTTATTTTTAATATTTTTTTTATTTATCAAATTAAATACCTCTTTTTATTTTTTTTAAATTTATAAATAATTTTATTTAATTTATCTATAATATTTTTATTTATATATTTTAAATTTAATATTTTATTTTCTAAATCAGGATATTTTTTTTTTACATAATT
This sequence comes from Candidatus Stammera capleta, assembly GCA_036689315.1. Lineage (GTDB taxonomy): Bacteria > Pseudomonadota > Gammaproteobacteria > Enterobacterales > Enterobacteriaceae > Stammera > Stammera capleta_W. The sequence continues at coordinate 285,938 of CP144790.1, forward strand.
ATATATTTTTTTTTCAAAATTATATAAATTATTTGTATCTATATCATTTAAATAATTATATTTTAAACAAAATAATATTAAAATTTGTTTAAATAAACATAAAGGTTTGTATTGTTTTTGTTTTAATATTTCAACTAATTTTTTTCCGAAATTTAATTGTGAAGTAGTTTTTTTATCTAGTTCAGAAGAAAATTGTGAAAAATTAAGTAAATCATAATATTGTGATAAATATGTTCTTAAAGAACTAGATAGAAATTTCATAAAAAAAATTTGTGCAGATGATCCAACTCTAGATACAGATATTCCTGGATTTATTGCTGGTTTAATTCCAGAGTTAAATAGATTTGATTCTAGGAATATTTGTCCATCTGTTATAGATATAATATTAGTTGGAATGAAAGATGATATATCTCCTTCATAAGTTTCTACTATAGGTAATGCTGTTAATGATCCAGATTCATTGTTTTTTTTATAATTATTATTATATTTTTTTATAAAATTATAATTAACATAAGCAGCTCTTTCTAATAATCTTGAATGTAAATAAAATATATCTCCTGGATAGGCTTCTCTTCCAGGTGGTCTTCTTAATAAAAGTGAAATTTGTCTATAAGATATGGCATGTTTAGAAAGATCGTCATATATAATAATTGCGTCATCACCATTATTTCTGAAATATTCAGCTATTGAACAACCAGAATATGGAGCTATATATTGCATAATTGCATCTTCTGAAGATGAAGCAATCATAATAACAGTATAATCAAGTGCATTATAATGTTTTAATTTTTTTACAATATTAAAAACATTAAATAATTTTTGTCCAATAGAAACATAAATACATTTTTTGTTTAAATTTTTTTGATTAATTATTATATCTATAGCAATACTTGTTTTACCTGTTTTTCTATCACCTATTATTAATTCTCTTTGACCTAATCCAATTGGTATCATACTATCTATTGCTTTATATCCAGTAATTAATGGTTTATTTATAGATCTTCTATCTATTATTAATGGAGAATTATATTCTATTGGATAATATTCATTACAATCAATATTTCCTTTTCCATCTATTGGTTCACCTAGACAATTAATTACTCTTCCTAATAAGTTATTACCAACAGGTACTTTTATTTTTTTATTTAAACTCCTTACTTTCATTCCAATTTTTAGATCAATACAATTATTTAATGATATTACTCTTACAATATTTATATCAAGATCAAGTATTAAACCAAAACCTATATTATTTGGAAATTCAACTAATTCATTAATACAAACATTAGATAATCCAATAATACTAATAATATTATCAATAATAGAAATTATTGAACCTTCATAATATATATCTATATTTTCATTTATATTAAGAATTCTTTTTTTTATTAATTCACTAATTCCATTAAATTTAGATAACATTTTTTACTCTTTTCTTTTATTAAAAATTAATTTAAGTTTTTTAATATTATTTTTAATAGTAGCATTAAAAATAATATCATTAATTTTTATTTTAAATCCAGCTAATAAATATTTATCTTTTTTAAAAAATATTTTTAAATTAAAAGAATTATATTTTTTATTTAAAATTTTTTTTATTAATATAATATTTAAATTATTTAATTTATGTTTACTATATATATATATATATAATATTTTTTTTTTATTATTATATATTTTTAAAAAATTTAAATAAATTTTTTCTATATAAAAAAAAATATTATTTTTAATAATTATATTAATGAAATTTTTCATATAAATATTTTTTATATAATTTTTACATGAAATTAATATAATTTTTGTAAAAAAATTTTTTTTATATAAATAATAAAATAAAAAAAATTTTTTTTTAGATATATGTATTAATAAAAGTAAAAGATTTTTCCATTCATTTATTTTTTGTTTTTTTTGTGAATTTATTATATTAAATAGAGTTAATGAATATGAATGTAAAATATTTAACATAAATTTTTAAAGTTTATTTATTAATTTTTTTATTATTTTGTTATCTAATTTTTCATTTAAAACATTTTGTGTTATATTTTTCATTAATAAGTATATAATATCAGATATTTCTGAATAAAATTTATCATACATTATTTTTTTTTCTATTTTATTTTTATTTTTAGCTTCTAATATTATTTTTTTATATTTTATTTTTGCTTTATTTTTAAAAATTTTAATTATATTTTTTCCTTCTTTTTTTGCATTAAGTATTATTTCTAATGATTTTATTTTAATTATTTTTTTTTTTTTTTTAATATTTTTTTCTAATTTATATAATTTTTTTTCTGTTGTTTTTATTTTTGAAAAAATATCTTCTATTTTTTTTTTTCTTTTTTCAATAATATTATCAATATAAGGCCATATGTATTTTATACAAAATAATATATAAAATAAAAATGATATTATTTGACATAAAAAAGTAATATTTATTTCCATGATTTATTTATTTAGCTACAAAAAATATAATATATAATCCTAAACCAATAACAATCATTGGTATTGCATCTATTAAACCCATAGATATAAAAAATTGATTTCTTAATAATGATAATAGACTAGGTTGTCTTGATGTACTTTCTAAAAATTTGCTTCCTAATATACCAATTCCTATAGAAACACCTATTGATGCTAAACCCATCATTATAGCTGCTGATATATATAAAATACTATTATTACACATATATTTATTTATATAACCTTTTGATTTTAATTTTTATTATGATATATATATTATAGTTAATATCATAAATATAAAGGATTGTAAAAAAGATACACCTATATGTAAAATAATCCAAGGAAAATTAATTAACCATTGTAACCACCAAGGTATTATAAAAGATATTAATATAAAAATAATTTCTCCTGAATACATATTACCAAATAATCTTAATGATAATGATAAAATTTTAGATAAAAAACTTATTAATTCTATTAAAATATTAAATGGAATAAATAATATAGAATTAAAAGGGTAAAATATAAAATGATTTAAACATTTTATAAAACCATTATTATATATTTTATATAATATTATTAAAATTAATACACATAAAGATATAGATAATGTTATATTTATATCTGAAGATGGAACATAAAAAAAATTATCTATATTAAATATATTTTTAATTAAAAAAGGTATTAGATCTAGTGGTAATAAACTCATTAAATTCATTAATAATATTAAAGTAAAAACTGAAAAAGACAAACAAAAAACAAATTTATTTTTTTTACCTAAAATATTTTTTACATATTTATTAACAAATATTATTAATATTTCTGAAAATATTTGTATTTTATTTGGTATTTTATTATATTTTACTGATTTTAATATTTTATTTAATATAAATAGAAAAAAAAAACCTATTAAAAATGAACATAAAAAAGAATCTATATTTAATATCCAAAATGAATATTGATTATTTAAGTTTTTTATTATTTTAAAATTTAAAAAATTTAATTTTAAATGGGTTAAATGATGATTAATATAATTATTAGGTAAATTAAAATTTATAAAAAATTTTTTAATCATAAATATATTTTATATATAATATTTTTTATATAATTATAAAAAATAATTAATAATTATTAATATTATACTTTATTTTATAAATAATAAAAAATTAAAAATTTTTGTTTTTTATATTTTTTTTTATATAAATTAATATAATAATAATTGCTGCTGGTGTTATTCCTGAAATTTTATAAGCTTGGTTTAAAGATAAAGGTTTTATTTTAGTTAATTTTTGTATTATTTCATTTGATAATCCAGGGATATTTTTAAAATTTATATTTTTTGGTATATTTATATTTTTATAAAAATTTAATTTATTTATTTCATATTTTTGTTTTTTTATATAATCTTCATATTTTATTATTATTTCTACTTCTTTTATAAATATATTTTTTTTTATATATTTATTTGGTATTAAATTTAAAATTTCGTTAATTTTTATTGTTGGATTTTTTAATAAAGAAATTAAATTAATATATTTATTTTTTTTTTTTTTATAAAAAATATTAGTTATTTTTTTTGGTAAATAATTTATATTTATTTTTTTTTTTTTTATAATTTTATATGTATTTTTTATTAATTCCATTTTTTTTTTAAAAAATAACCAAGTTTTATTATTTATTAATCCTAATTTTTTTGATATTGGTGTTAATCTAAAATCAGCATTATCTTCTCTTAAAAATAATCTATGTTCAGATCTTGATGTAAACATTCTATATGGTTCAGTAATACCTTTTATGCATAAATCATCTATTAATACTCCTATATAAGAAATTGATCTGTCTGGAATAAATTTATTTATATAAAATTTATTTTTATTTATTTTTAATGATGCGTTTATTCCAGCAATTAATCCTTGTGATGCTGCTTCTTCGTAACCTGTTGTTCCATTTATTTGACCAGCAAAAAATAAATTTTTTATTTTTTTTGTTTCTAATGTTTTTTTTAAATTTTTTGGATTAAAATATAAATATTTAACAGCATATCCTGGTTTTATAAATAAACAATTTTCTAAACCTTTTATTGTTTTTATAAATTTTTTTTGTATATTAATAGGAAGACTTGTTGAAATACCATTAGGATATATAATTTTACTTTTTTTTCCTTCAGGTTCTAAAAAAATTTGATGATTATTTTTATTAGGAAATTTTACAATTTTATCTTCAATTGAAGGACAATATCTAGGTCCTATTGAATTTATTGTTCCATTATATAAAGGACTTTTATCTAAATTATTTTTTATAATTTTATGAGTTAATTTATTTGTTTTTGTTATATAACAAATAGTATTTGATTTTATTTTTTTTTTTTTGTTTAAAAATGAAAAAAAAGAAAATTCATTATTATTCATACTATATTGTTTTTTTAATATTTTAAAATTAATAGATTTTGAATATATTCTTGGTGGTGTTCCTGTTTTTAGATAATTAAAATCATTAAAATATTTTTTTAATGAATTAGCTAAATATTTAGATGAATGATCAAATATTCTACCTCCTAAAAAAGAATAATTTCCTATAAAAATTTTACTATCTAAAAAAGTACCTGTAGTTATAATTGTTGTTTTTGAAAATATATTATTATTTTTTTTTGTTTTTACTCCAATTATTTTATTATTTTTTATAATTAAATCAATAACTTCATCTTGTAATATAAATAAATTTTTTTGTGATTTTAAATATCTTATTGTATTTTTTTTATATTTTTTTTTATCAATTTGAATTCTTGTTGCTCTTACAGCATAACCTTTGCTTATATTTAAAGTTCTAAAATGTATTCCAGAATTATCTGATAATTTTCCTATTAGACCACCCAATGCATCTATTTCTTTTACTAAATTACTTTTTCCTATTCCACCAATTGATGGATTACATGACATATTTCCAATTGAATTAATGTTATATGTTATTAATAAAACTTTATTACACATTTTTGAAGAAATAAATGAAGATTCTATTCCTGCATGTCCACCACCAACAATAATTACATCAAATGAATATTTTATATAATTCATATATATTATTATTTTTTATTTTATAAGGTTAATAATAAATTATTATTTTATTTAATATAATATTTATTTTTATTAAATTTTTATATTTTTTTTTATTATGTTTATTTACTTTATTTTATTATATATATATAATTTTATTAAATTTTTATTTAAATAATTAGAAAAATATAAA
>CP144791.1:0-6703 GCA_036689315.1 Candidatus Stammera capleta
TTGTTTATATTTTTCTCATAAATTAAAATTTTTATTTAATTTTATAAAAACAATTTTTTTCTTTGTGAATCTAATTAATTTTTATATTTTTTCATTATTAATTAAAACTAGCATAAATTATATCATAATAAAAAAAAAAAACAATAAAAATTTTAATTTAAAAGGAAAATTTTTATGATTATTAGAAATAAAATAAATTCTAAATTAATAAAAAAAATAACAAAAACAAAAATAGAAATAAATAGGAATAGTGCATTAAATAGTAAATCTATAGGTTATATAACAAGTATTTTAGCTTGTGCATCAATACCTCATTCAAATATTAAAGAAAGTTATTTTAAAAGAAGTAACGGTAAAACATCTTTAAAAATAATAGCTGATCCTAAATATGGATTACCTTATGGATTAATTCCCAGAGTTTTTATGATTTGGATATGTACTGAAGCTAAATTAACAAAATCTCCTGAATTATTTTTGGGGAAAAATCAAAATGAGTTTATAAAAAAATTAGGTATGAAACCCACTGGGGGAATAAATGGAACAATAACAAGAGTAAAAGAACAAATAATTAGACTTATTAATTCTAACATATTTTTTATCTATAATCAAAATATTACTATTAATTTAAAAATTGTTGATGATGGAGTTTTTTGTTGGAAAAAAAAACAAGGAAAAAAATTATTTTATTGGAAAAATAAAATTACTTTATCTAAAAATTTTTATAATGAAATTAAAAAATCCTCATTACCAATTGATCTTAGAGTTATTAGATCAATGAGATCACCTTTATCCATAGATATTTATATTTGGCTTACTTGGAGAATAAGAATTATCAGTAAAAGAGAAATTATTATTTCATGGGAAAAATTAAAATTACAGTTTGGTTCTAATTATCAGAGATCTTATAAAGGTTTATTAAATTTTAAAAAGGAATTTATAAAAAAATTAAATATTGTTTGTCTTTTTTATCCTCAAGCATGTGTTGAAATTTTAAAATCAGGATTAAAGTTAAAACAAAGTCCTCCACATATACCTTATTTGTTTAAAAGTTATTAACATTTTGATGTTTATATATAATATATGTATATATATATATGTATATATATGAAATAAATACATGGAGATAAAAAAATAATTATTGTTTTTAATAAATTATATATATATAAATATATATATATAGTAAAAATTTATTTTTAATTTAAAATTTAGTATTTATTTGTTTTTTGTTTTTCATTTATTCATTGTTTTTTTAGTATTTATGTATTTATTTTTAGTATTTATTTGTTAATAACTTTTAAAAAAAAATAAAAAATGTTAATAAGTAAATTTGAATTTATTTTTTATTTTTGATATTTGTCATTTTTTTTTTTATTTTGTATTTATTATTTTTTGTAAAACTTATATTATATTCATATTGTATTTTTTCATTTATAATTAATTAAAATTTATTTTCATAAAGATTTTTTCTTTGTGATTATTTTATGGGAAAATTTATGAATGACAGTTATAGTTTTAGTTTTTATATAAAAAAAATTTTTCTTTGTGTTCTTTTTTTTGTTTTGAATATTAATTCTGCTTTTTCTATTGGTGATACTCGTCATGTTTCAAAACCAACAGTTCCCAATAGTTGTGTTGTTTTAAAAGCAAGTGATTCAAACAATACAAATTTAATTCAAAATGAAATTAATCGTTGTGCAAATAAAAATGAAGTTGTTGAATTACAAAAAACAAGTGATAAAGTTTTTCATTTTTATTCAGGACCTTTAACAATACCTAGTAATGGTGGTTTGTTAATAGATAATGGTGTTGTTCTTTCAGCTATACCGGATGCTTCATTGTATGATAATGGGAATAAAACATGTGGTACATTAGATAATAGTGGTGGTGGATGTAAACCTTTTATTTCTGTAAATAATACTGAGTATAGTGGTATATATGGTTTAGGTACTATTGATGGACAAGGAAATGCTATTATAAAAGGAAAAAATAAAACATGGTGGAATTTAGCTAGTGATGCTAAAAAACAAGGAAAATCACAAAATGTTCCTAGATTGATTGTTATTAGTAATTCTAAAAATTTTACATTATTTAATATTTCTTTAAAAAATTCTCCTAATTTTCATGTAAGTACAAATAGAGTTAATGGTTTTACTGCATGGGGTGTAAAAATAAATACACCAGCTGATGCTAGAAATACAGATGGAATAGATCCAGGTTCTTCTTCAAATGTTACAATAGCACATTCTTATATAAGTACTGGAGATGATAATGTTGCTATTAAGGCTGGTAGTGGTGCTACACAACATGTATCTATAATAAATAATGTTTTTGGTAAAGGTCATGGAATGTCAATAGGTAGTGAAACATTAGGTGGTGTTAATGATATTTTAGTAGATAAATTATCTATGAACGGAACAACAAGTGGTTTAAGAATAAAAAGTGATCGTTCAAAAGGTGGTTTAGTAGATAAAATATTTTACAGAAATGTATGTATTAAAAATGTTCAGTATCCTTTTTATTTAGATATGCATTATAATAAAAATGCTGTCGGAAGTAATATTCCTAGATTTAAAGACATTTATTTTAATGATATTAAAGTTTTAACACCAGGAAAATTTATATTAAATGGATTAAGTAATAGTATTATTGAAGTAACATATAATAATGTTAATGTAAAAAAAGGATCTATTTGGTCAAAGGAAAATGTTTTTGAAACAGGTAAAGTAATTGAAAATATAAATGAAAAAAATTGTCCAAATAATTTATAGTTTTTTAAAAAAATAAAATTTATGGAATATTTATTCCAGATATAAATAAATAATTTATCTGGAATAAATTTTTTATATTTATTTAATTAAATTTAAAAATTAAATTTATGTATAATAATAATAATTTTTCTAGTGTTAAATTAGAAGTAAATGGTTTGTCTGCTACTATATCTAATAGTTTTTTATCTGTATTTTTTGATGATAAAGCATGTGTTTATAAATTAATTATATTTGGTAAAAATATTGTTAATAATCTTAATGGAAAAAAAACATTTTGTTTAGATTGGGATGGTGGTAAAGGTGAATTTAAACCAAACAATTTAAATATTGTTGAATATTCTGATTTAATTGCTCATATTTATTATGAACATAAATTAAATAATTATATTTTTATTGAATATCATTTTATAGTAAGAAAATATATATCTGGTATATATAGTTATGTAAATATTGTTAATAATGGATTTGATTCATTTTCTTTTAGTGAATTAAGGACTGTTTATAGATTTGATAATTCTATAATGGATAGATTGAATAATGGTATAATTGATATGAAATCATATTTATATTCTTATTTAAAAAATCTACCGTTAATACAAGATGAAACATGGCAGTTAGAAGATGGTTCATATTATTCAAAATATGATTTATCTGGATATATAAGAGAAACAGATTTTTATGGTGTTTATGGAAATGGATTTGGTTCATGGTTGGTTAATTTTACTCATGAATATTATTCAGGTGGTCCATTGAAACAAGATTTATTAGTTCATCAAGATTCATTGATGTTAAATTATTTGACAAGTACTCATTTTGGAACACCTACTTTAATTGTACCTAAATATTGGAATAAACAATATGGTCCTTGGTTAATATATTTTAATAAAGGTAATAATTTATTCTTAGATACTAAAAATTTTTATAATGAAGAAAAAAAAAATTGGCCGTTTTTATGGATAAAAGATAAAAATTATCAATTTAATAGAAAAGAAGTAAAAGGTAAAATAAAAAGCAATTTTGATTATACTGTTGTTTTATCTTCTTCTTTAAATGAGTATTTTGATAAACAAACATTAGGATATTTATATCATACTAATATTAATAAAAATAATGAATTTTATTTTAAAAATGTTAGACCTGGTAAATATAATATTAATATATATCCTATAAATGGATATGATTGTAATTTTAAATGGCAAGAAACAATTGATATTTATTATGATAGAGATATTGGAATAATTAATTTAATAGAAAAAGAAATTACCCAAAGTAATGTAATTTGGTCTATAGGAGAAACAAATCGTAGATCAGATATTTTTAGATTTAGTTTAGAAAATAGAAATTATGTATGGCATACTTTAGTTCCTAAAAATTTAGATTTTTATATAGGAAAAAGTCTTTTATATAAAGATTGGTATTTTTGTCAAGCTTCAAATGGTATTTGGAATATTCATTTTTTAGATATTAATGATAAAAAAGATAGAATTTTAAATATAGGTATATCTGGAGCAAGTAATAATATTTTAGAAAATACATCACCTAATTTAGAAGTTTATTTAAATAAAACTTTATTAAAAAAATTTTCTTATATTAATGATAAATCTATTTATAGATGTTCTTTACAAAGTGGAATTTTTCATAGTGAGAAAATTTATATTTACCATAATTTTATATTAAATGGATTAAATATAATTAGTTTAAAATTAGTTGGTGGTTCAATTATGTATGATTCTATTAATTTATGTTATGTATAATTAATTATTATGGTATGAATGAGTATGATGGGTATAAATTATTCTAGATGTTGGTTGCCAGATATTAGAAGTAATTATTGGATTAAAAATTTAAATGATTTTTTTATTGTTGTAAAAATATATATACCTTTTTATTTTTGTTCTAGAATAAAAATTCTTATAGATGAAATTATTTTTTTTTTGGACAAAATATAAGTTTATATTTTGTGGAAAATAAAAATAAAGCTAATTTAATTTTTGATTATAATTTTTCATTAATAAATGAAGAATATATATTTAAAGTAAAAAATAGAAAAGTATTTATTTATTCTTTAAATATTTCTGGTTTTTTGTATGGTTTTTTTTATTTATTAAAAAAAATACAATTAAATGATATAAAAAAATATAAAAATTATTTTTTTAGAGATAAACCAGATGTAAAAATTAGAATGTTTCATCATTTAGATAATGTAAATGGTAGTATAAGTAATGGTTTTTCTGGTAATTCTATATTTTTTTTTGATAATAAAGTGCATTTTAATTTAAATAGAATAAGAGATTATTGTCGTTTATTAGTTAGTATAGGTATAAATTCTATATGTATAAATAATACAAATGTTGATTTTAATTCAGCAAAATTAATAACATATAAATGGTTTTTTCAATTACAAAAAATATATAATATATTTTTTTCATATAATATAAAAATATATTTATCAGTTAGTTATTTTAGTCCTCTAATAACAGAAGGTATTTTTGTTCATAATTCATTTGATATTAGAATAAAAAATTGGTGGTTAAATAAAGTAAAAGAAATATATAAATATTTTCCTTTTTTAGGCGGGTTTGTTGTTAATGCTAATACAATAGGTTTATTAGGTAAAAATCATGTAGAAAAATCTAAACCTATAGCTGATGCATTAAATAAATATAATGGTATATTATTTTGGTGTTGTTCAATAAATTATAAATATGATTGGAGAAAAAGAAAAGATAAAGCTTGTGTTATTTATAATGAATATTTTAAATTTGATGGTCTTTTTTCAGAAAATGTTATTTTACAAATAAAAAATGGTCCTATTGGTGAACAAATTAGAGAACCAGTTTCACCTTTATTTGGATCAATTAAAAAAACATCACAAATAATTGAATTTCAATTAAATCAAGAATATACAGGACAAAAAATAGATTTATGTTGGTTATATCCTCAATGGAAAAATGTTTTAGATTTTGATTCATTTTTTTTAGGTAAGGGATCAACTATAAAAAAAATAATTTCTGGTAAATTATATAATTTTAAATATTTTGGAGCAACATCAATTTCAGATATTGGTGATTCATGGTTTTGGACAGGAAATTTTTTATCTCAATTAAATATTTTTAGTTTTGGTAAATTATTATGGAATTTAGATATTAATATTGATTTATTATTAGACGAATGGATTTTTTTATCTTTTTATTATAAAAAAAATAATATTAATTTAATAAAAAAAAATGTAAAAAAAATAGTTAATAACAGTTATTTTGTTTATGAAAAATATACAACACCATTAGGTTTAAATGGTATGGTTGATCCAAAAAACAATTATTTACCTAATATTGATGGATACGAATATTCATCTTTAGGAATTTATCATTTTTCAGATAATAAAGGTATTGGTTTTAATAGAACAAAAACTGGATCAAATTTTGTTAATCAATATCATAAAAAAAATATAGATATTTTTAATAATGTAAATAGTTGTCCTGAAGATTTAATTTTATTTTTTCATCATTTACCATATAATTTTTTTTTAAAAAAATATAATAAAAATATTATTGAATATATTTATGACTCTCATTTTAAAGGTGTAAAAATTGTATATAAATTTATTATTTTATGGAATAAATTAAAAAATTTAATTTCACCAAATATATTTAAAAATGTTAAAATAAGATTAATAAAACAATATAAAAATTCATGTAATTGGAGAGATTTATTTAATACTTATTTTTTTAGAAAAACAGGAATAAAAGATAAATTAAATAGAAAAATATATAATTAATTCTATTTATTTATTACCTTACCCTTACTTATCCCTTATTTACTTATTTTTTTTATTTTAATAAATAATTCATAAGAAAAATAAAACATAATTAGATAAATTAAATATAATATAAATAAATAAAATACATAAAAAAAATATATATAATTTCTAATTA
>CP144792.1:0-9425 GCA_036689315.1 Candidatus Stammera capleta
AATTATTTTTCAGAATAATTCAAATAATTATTGAAATAGAAAAATAAAAAACAACACAATAACATAATAAATGGGACAAAAAAAACTACAAATAAAGATAATTTATTAACTAAACACGCGGATAGGAAAGCGAAAACTATTTTGGCCAAACTAACTATAGAAGTACGTAATATGGTAAATTTTCCTAAATCCATGTAAGAAGAAAATTGATTTGTTCTGGTCTGCAGACAAATTATCAGCCCAGACAATAAACCTAAACATAAAGAAATGCAAATTAAAGACATAAAAAAGTTATGATTTATACTTAATATTAGTAATAAGCCTGCACAGATGATAAAGCTGTACTTTTCTAGAAATTGTGTTGAAATAATGTTTTTAAATAACATTATTCCGATTATCGCTGCAGATAATGTAGAGAAAAAACTAAAGAATGAAAAACTAATTTTTGTATTTTTAAATGTACTAATACTCATTCTCATTGATGTTAAAAACGGTAAAATATTACTTAGATATTGATATATCCCACTAGAAGGAATGGAAATAATTAAAATTTGCAGTAATTGTTTATTTTGTAATATGTTTTTTAACCATAATACATTATCGCTTTTTTTAATATTATTATTATTGTTAATATTCCAATCCCAAATACTACCACTATTTTTATGTGTTGTAATATGTTCAATCAAGAAAGAATTATTATGAAATAATAATGAAGATAAATATAAAATTAAACCATATATAAAACTAATTAATATAAAACTATATATACTTATATTCTGGAGAATAAATAAATTTCCTAAACCAGTTCCTACACATTGAGATATTTGAATAAGTGCTCCAGATATTTGTATTATTTTTTCTCCTTCGTTTGTGTTAAATAATATTTTTACAAATTTATTAGAAAAAATTCTATTAAATGTTTTAATACAGGATAATATTATTTGTAATATAAATACGATAAAAAAGCATATACTTAGTTTTAATTTTAACTGGAATAATAAAAATATTATTACTGAACCTAAAGATAAAATTATATTACTAAGATAAAATTGTTTTACCGGATTAATTGAATCAGCTATACCAAGGAAAGTAAAAAAAGAAATAAACGGTGGAAAATAGTTAGCAAATGTTACTAGACTTACTGCGAATAAGTTATTTGTATATTGATATACTAACCATATTAGAACAACATTTTGTATACTATCTGCTAAAGATAATAGTATCAGTATTATTTGATAATAATTTGTAGTGGTTGTTTTTGAAGACATCGATATATTTATTATTTATATATAAAATTAAATTAAATTATTTATTATTTTTACTATTTTTTTATTATAAATAATTCACTAGCAAAATTAATTTTTATTTTTTGATTTAAAATATATTTATCAATTAACTGATTAATTTTTTCTTGAAATAAAATACTATTAATATTTTGTGCTTTTTTTACCTGAGTTGATGAATTACTTAAACCTATAAATTCTTCTCTATTTAATAATTTTTTCCATGTTATATATATATAAATATAGATACTTTTGGGAAATATTAATTTTAGTTCCTGTTCATAATTAAATTCTCTATAATGTCTAGAATAATGGGGATTAAATTCTTCTAATAAACTTTCATATTTATCTAAAAAAAAATTATTTTTATATTGCCTATTATTTTGTAAAATACATATAATACCATGTTTATTTAATTTTTTTTTTATTAATTTTAATAAAGGTATACGATCCATCCATTGAAATGATTGTGCTATAACTGCAACATCCATAGAAGGTAATAATGGTATTTTTTTTTCTGCTTTACCTTGTATCCAGGAAACATATGGAAATTTTTTATTACCTATATGTATCATATCTTTAGATAAATCTATGGCATAAAAATTATTTTTTGTACCAAATTTTTTTACTAATCCTTCTAAAGCAATGCCTGTACCTGATCCTATATCTATAATATTTATGTTATTTTTCCTTTCTTTACTTTTTTTACACCAATTATTTATTTCTTTAAAAAATATTTCTGGATATCTAGGACGATATAAATCATAATTGTAAGCTAATCCATCAAATTTTTCTTTATGCATAAATTTATTTTACCTTGATTTTTTTTTACCTAACATAAAATTTATTATTCCTCCATAAGTAATAATGTTCATCATATATTTTGATGGAGTATTAAAAAAATATTTTTTTTTATCTTTATCTTTTATTGTTAAATATCCTTTTTGTAAATTTATATATATAACATCATTGTTTGTAATATTATTTATTGTACATTGTAATGCTATTAAACCTAAATTTCATGAATTTCGAAAAAATATTCGTCCAAAATTAGATGCTATTATTACTTTAATACCCTTATTTAATAAAGCATATACTGCTTGTTCTCTAGAGCTACCGATACCAAAAATTCCATTAGATACTAGTGCTTGATATTTATTTTTATGTAATTCTAATTCTTTATTTAATTCAGGATATTTATGTATAAATAAATATTTTGATAACTTATAACCATTGGTAAACATATGTTTATATTTAGCTGGTAAAATATCATCTGTGGATATGGCAGAACTATTAATAAATTTAATTTTTAGTAATAATTCTGTTTCTGTATCTGTATACATTATTGCAAATCCTCAATATTAGGTATTTTTCCTATACAAGCTGTATTTATGGCGACTAATGGAGATGAAATATAAATTTCTGCATTAGGATTTCCCATTCTTCCTTTAAAGTTTCTGTTCATAGTTGTAAGCACTTTATCACCATCAGCTGGGATAGATCCTTGAGTACCTACACATGGTCCACATCCTGGTGGAGTTACTATAGCTCCTGATTTTACTATTTTTTTTATATAACCATATTTAATAGCTTTTAAGTAAATATTTTTCGATCCTGGTGTTATAATGCAGTGAACATTTTTTTTAATTTTTCTATTTTTTAAAATATTTGATATTTCTTGTATATCTTCTAAACTGCTATTGGCACAACTACCAATAAATACATAATCTATTTTGGTTCCAGATAATTTATTTAAACTTACTATATTATCAGGATAATGAGGTTTGGCTATTTGAGGTAATAAACCATCTATAGACATATCTAAATGATACTTACTATTATTGTTAGTTGTTGAGTACATTCCATTAGGTCTATTTTTACCATAAGGTAAAAAAATACATTTTGCTCCTAATTCTACAGCCATATTAGCTATAGTAGATGCTGAATCAATAGATAAATTTTCTATCCATTCACCAGAAATTTCTATAGATTTATATAAAAATGTTTGTTGATGATATTTTTTTAACATAAATAAAATTACATCTTTACTTCTTGTGGTTGGATGGGGTATACCTAAAATATGGATATTTATTGTTTCTGGTATTTTAATCCATATTTTACCCGTTATCATAGCATATATTATATCAGAAGCCCCCATACCTAATGATAGACATTGAAATACACCTCCTGTACAAGTATGTGAGTCTGATCCTAAAACTATTTTTTTTGGTAAAAATATTTTTTTTTCTATGGCTATAATATGACTTATACCTTCACCTCTATAAAAAATATGCGATTTAATTTTTTTAGCAAATATTAAAGCTTCTTTCATTTGCATAGAAATGTGGTTATTTGTCGATAAAACGGAATGATCAAAAAAAAAACTAATTTTTTGGGGATTAAAAACTTTTTTAAAATTATATTTATGAAATAATCTGGCTATTGTTGGAGAATTACCATCTTGAATATAAATATGATCTATATATACGTTTACTAAATTTCCGGGATATATTTTTTTTTTACTAATATTAGTATGTAATTGTATAATTTTCTGGACAATAGGATCATTATTTTTCATTTTTATTATCCATATATTTTTTTTGTGCTACACAATATAAAGTATATAATTGTTGTGTTGTTATTGTACCACCATTATCTTCAGCTTTTTTACGTACTAATTCTAAACAATGAGGTAATATTTCTTTTTTAACCTTTATACCTTTTTTTTCTAAATAATATTTTAGTATATTTGTGCCAGAATGTTTTCCTATTATAAATTTTCTTACTCCTCCAACTAATTTTGGACTAAAAGGTTCAAATGTTTTGGAGTTATTTAACATACCCTTAGTGTGTATCCCAGATTCGTGTGTAAATATATTTTCACCTACTATAGGTTGCCATGGAGATATATTTTTTTTGGTAGCTTTAGCAACTTCATAGGATAAATAAGTTAATTTTTCTGTTTTTATACCTAAATCTATATTGTATAATTGTTTTAATATCATTATTGTTTGCGCTAAATCAGGCATACCAGCTCTTTCACCAATACCATTTACACATACGTGAAAATATTTTGCTCCTGCTTTTAAACCTGCGATAGTATTAGCAACTGCTAATCCAAAATCATTATGACAATGACATTGTATATCAATATTAGATACCTGTTTTATAGCTTTTATTTTATTACCATATTCTTCATAATCTAGTATACCGACTGTATCAGATAAACGTAATCTATCTGCTCCGGCTTTTTCTACTTGTATAGCATATTCTTGTAATAAATTTATATCTGTTCTACCAATATCTTCAGCACTAATGGATACATATATATCTTTATCTTTACAAAATTTAATTAAATTAGTTGCTGTTTTTATTAACCAATTAATATCTTTATTAATACTGTATTTTAAATGAATACTAGAAGTAGGTAAACCTATATGAATACATTTAAAACCCAAATCAATACTATATTTTATATCTTCTAAAATCCCGCGATTCCAGGAAAATAAATTTAATTCATTTTTTCTTTCTAACATTTTCTTAATAGCTTTTACTTCTTCACCTTTCATTGCGGGAATGCCTAATTCAATCCATTTTATTCCTATTTCAACTAATAAATTAAATATTTTAATTTTTGTTTTTTTATTAAACGCTATTCCTGGTGATTGTTCTCCATCTCTTAATGTTGTATCTTCTACTATAATATATGAATTTATTTTTGATTTTGACATATTTTTTCCTTTTTCATATATAGGTTTATATTTTTCGGTTTAGGTATGTTTAATTTTTCTCTTAAGGTACCTTTTTTATATTCATTTTTATATATACCCAAATGTTGTAATCTAGGAATGATATGATTGATAAATTCTTCTAAAAATTCAGGAAGAATAGGTGGCATAATGTTAAAACCATCACAAGCTCTTTTATTAAACCATTTAACAATCATATTAGTAAATTGATCATAAGAACCAATGAAATTATAATGTCCTCTCGATACTATAATTTTTTTACATAATTCTTTAATAGACATTTTTTCTTTTATGGAAAAATTTTCTATAATTTTTTTTCTGCTTTTATTGGCATTAGAAAAAGGAATATGAGGTAATGGTTTATTAATATCATATTCGGAAAGATTAATTTCTCCTCCTAATAAATTTTCTAACATATTTATTCCCATTTCTAAAGGAAGTAAATTTTGTAAATCGTGAAATTTTTCCAATGCTTCTTTATTAGATTTTCCTAAGTAAAAACTTAATCCAGGCATAATAAATATATCGTTAAAATGACGATTATATTTATTAATATTTTTTTTTAAATATTTATAAAAATTTTGTGCCGTAATTATATCTGGTTGTGCAGTAAAAACAATTTCTGCAATTTTAGCAGCTAGTCTTTTACCCGGTTTTGATGATCCAGCTTGTACTATGATGGGATGACCTTGAGGAGGTCTTGAAATATTTAATATAGAATTAAATACTTGTATATATTTACCCTCATAAGTAATTTTATGACATTTATTGGGTATATAAAAAATACCATTTTGTTTATTTACAATAAAAGCATCATCTTCCCAACTATCCCATAATCTTGTTACTATTTCAAAAAATTCTTCTGCTTTAATATATCTTTTATCATGTTCTAAATGTTTATTAGAGCCAAAATTTCCAGATGTATTTTGTTTTGAGGAAGTAACTAAATTCCATCCTGCTCTACCATTACTAATGTGATCTAATGAGGCATATTCTCGTGCTAGATTATATGGATGTTTATATGTAGTGGATGAAGTTCCTATAAGACCTATATTTTTAGTAATACTAGAAATTGATGATAATAAAGTTATTGGCTCAAAAAAAGTAACTCTACTTCCATATCCCATACCTTTATCATCTTCAAAAATTGAAGGTGTATCTGCTAAAAAAATAAAATCAATTAATCCTTGTTCAGCTAATTGTGATAAATAAAAATATTTTTTAATATCTTGTATTTTATTTTTTTTATCTTTTTTATATCGCCATGCAGCTGGGTGATGTCCTGAAGCATAAGTTATGTATGCTCCTAATATTAATTTACGTATTTTTTTTTTCATATTTATTTATACACCCATAATAATTTAAATATTATTTGTGTTTGGTACAATCTAATATTTTATTAATACTGATACATTCAGATTCTATTTCCAAAGTTCTTTTTTTTTTTAATATTAATCTAGAAATTTTTTCCATAGCTTTATAGGAAGATCTAATCATATGATTAGCATATATTATGATATTAAAACCCATTTCCCCTAGTTCGGTATATTTTATGGATGAATAAGTTGTCGGAATACATATTAGTGGAATATTAGGATATTTTTTTTTATATATTTTACTAAAAGTACTTATTTGTTGTGGAGTTTTATCAATACTATGTATTAAAATTGCGTCAGCTCCTGCAGATGTAGCCAAAAAAGATCTTTTTATAGTATCATCCATAGATTTACCGGCTATTAAACCTTCCATACGAGCAATAATTAAAAAATCTTTTTTATAAATATATTTTTTACCTAATTTAATTTTATTACAAAAAATTTCTATATCTTCTAAATCTTGATTAACTGTACAACCTAATAATGAATTTTTTTTTATTCCTTTTTTATCTTCAATTACCACAGCATTGATATCTACTTGTTGCATAATTTTAATATAGTAAGAAAAATATTCTGCATTTTTTCCGGAATCAGCGTCTAACATGATAGGTAATTTAGTTACAGATCTTATTTTAAAAATATTTTTTATTCTTTCACCCAAATCTAAAGTTTCATTATCCGGTATACCTTGATTTGTGGAATCAGCCAAAGAACTAGACCATAATCCATCAAATTTAGTTATATAATTATTATGTGTATCTTGGTAAAATATTTTTTCAATAATTATTGCTGATAGTGGACTATGTACTTCTATAAAAATTAATGGTTTTTTTTTTTTTATTAAACGTTTTATCATATTTACTTTATTTCCAAAATAAATTTTTATAAAAATAACTTTATTTTGAATAAATATTGTAATATTAATTATGTTGTTTATTAATTTAAAAATGTATATTATCTTAACATATTTTTACAAAATATTTTTTTTAAAAATAATTTATTTATTTTATAATTTATAATTTATATATATAATATAATATTGATAACAAAATTTTATTTTGTTATACTCTATTTATCATTTTTATTAAATTAATTAAATAATATTTATATATTGAATGATTAATTTGATGTGAATTTTGATTATTTTATTAAGATATATAATCATTTTTTTAGTTTTTTTAAAAATTTAATTTTTTTTAAATTTTTAAAATTCTCCGCAATATTATTTTATGTATTTTTTGGTAGAACATATAATAATAGTACGGAGAAACATGATATAAATATCGAAATAAGATTTTTATAGAATGTATTAACTATGAAAATATTTATTCTACCATAAGTGTAGTAAAAATTGAATAAAATAAAAAAAAATATTAAAAAAAAAAAAATACATAGAAGATATATCCCTAAATTATCTTGTCGTATTCCAAGAGGAATAGCTTCTAAATTAATTGCAAGAGTTAGTAACCATAATTGGCATCATAATTATGATCTTATTAATTTACGTCGTAAATTAGGCATGCGCATTCATGCTAGATCTGAATTATGTGAAACATTAACTATATTATCATCTGTATTAATTGCTCATTGTAATTATAGTGTATATAGCGAATATTTATTTGAAATATATGTTCCATTTGAAATTATTGCATATTCTATGAATATGTTACATATTTATGAAAATGGACGAAAATCTTATGATCCGCCATTACATGCTTTACGTATTTTAGAAAAATTAAAATATTTAATTATTTTTAGACAGAGAAACCCTGATACAGGTCATTGCAAACCATTACGTATTTGGTTAACTCCTAGATTTTTTACATCTAGAGGTATTACTATTCAGGAAATAAGATTAAGTTTAATGAAATTAGAAAAATGGGTAATAAATAAAAAATTAACTTCTACTTATATCTCTTATAAAAACAAACATCTAATAAAAATGAGAGTTATAGGAATTGATTTAATCAAATACCCATCTTTAAGAAATTTATTATTAAATATAAGAAAAAATATTTTAGGAAAAATTTTTATTGAACAAATAAAGAACAATATTAGATCATTTTATAATAACAATAACAATAACAATAATAAAAATAAAAATGGAAAATTATTTAATAAAATAGAAAAAAATAAACCATCTAATTTTTGGTATTGTAAATTTATTAATTGAAGTTTAACTCAAATGCCTTACCAGATATTATTATTAGAAAAATCTTTACGACTAGAAAAACCAGAACTTATGCAAAATGATCCTGAAAAATACTATAAAATTTTGGTAAAAAGAGGAAAAAATATTTATTTAAAATAATAATTTTTTACTTTTTAAATTTTAATCATTTAAAATTATTAATTTTTTAAGAAGAAGACCTTTTTTTTTTTAAATATTACATTTTTATTTTAAATATTTTTTTTATATATAATTTTTTATATTTAAATTGTATTTTTGTTATATATTTTTATATTTTTATGTTATTCCATTAAAAAATTTAATGTAAAAAAAATTAAATTCGAATCTTATTTCTGAACAGAAGTATTTTTTTATTAAAAAATAAGTATTAATAAAAATAAAATAAATAAAATAAAAAATAAAAAAAAATAAATATATATTAAATATAAATAAATAAATTTAAAATTAAAAAAATTTTAATTTAATATAAAAAATATTAAAAAAATATAAAATATATAAATTATATAAAAAAATTTATTTATAATTTATATCATAATTAAATTTTAAAAATTATTTTTATAAATTTTCTTTCTTTTTATAATATTTTTTTTTAAATAATATAATATATTTAATATATTTAATTTTTACTATTGTTATTATTTATTTATTACATTAATAAATGGGTTTTATTTTTATTTATTAATTAATATATATTTCCCACTAGAAGGAATGGAAATAATTAAAATTTGCAGTAATTGTTTACCTATAATATAACTGATCCCAACCCCCCCCAACCCCAAAAAAGCCAAGTAAAGGAAGGAAAGGAACTCAGTCTCAGTAAGTTATA